>CAZFQV010000640.1:0-1000 GCA_964521175.1 uncultured Sphingobacterium sp. | reverse complement strand
GCTTAAATAGATTGGAAGCCATTGTGTTATCATTCAATAATTCCGAAACTTCGTCAATTAGTATATTCAATGATTCACCGTTTCCCACTCTTACATCTAGCGAAAGATGAAATAAAAATATTTTTTCAATGATGGAATCGTCTAACTGTCTTTCACTCGTGATATGAATTTTTTGATGATTGTTACCGTGTGTAGTTTTTACTTCAACTGCCCAGTTTGAGTATTGAAAATCTTGAATAGACTTTTCTGGGCCAAGCCAAGATTTAATACAATAGTTTTTATCCGAATTATTAGTCAGGAAAAATCGTAAAAAATAAATTTCACCGTAAAGCCCCCTTTGTGCTTCGTCTGATAAACCTTGTTTACCAACCTTTTCAAACAAAGACTGCCATTTAGCCAAACGCTCCAATAGTTTTTCTACTAAGGTTTGTTCTGTGGACACGTCTGATACTCCAAATATCAAATCTTCGCAAAGCGTAGAGAAAATATCTTTGTGCTGTTTGTTTAGCAAAAGAATTAGTAAAAATTTCTTCGATTTATCTCTTTCATCTGGTAGCGTTTCAATCTTGATATCTTTGAGTTTATTCCATTGGTTTTCATCAAATGGGAATGCTGCACTTATTCTAAATGCAATGCACCTTAATTTTTCTGGAGCTTTTAATGCAACAAAAACATCAGGCAGTACCTCTGCCGAATACCTCTTATAAAGTAAACCTGAATGATTGGAAGTCTCACTCTCTAATCCAACCCAAATATTTTCAATCTTCGTCATCTCCATAATCTTCAAAATCTTCTTCAACCACATCAAATCTGTCTAGTAACTCCTCATTGACAGCATAAGATACTGGTGCGTTAAAATTACTTTTCGGGAAACTTATTGCATAACCTACAAATGGGTTGGTTCCTTTTGGTAGGGGATATTTTTCAAGACTTTCTTCTGGGTCGAGTAAATAGATTATTAATAATGGCTTTCTTGGGTCTCTTAATTCATTTCTAACTA
>CAZFQV010000639.1:0-1013 GCA_964521175.1 uncultured Sphingobacterium sp. | reverse complement strand
CTGACCACCTTTAACGAGTGCGACATGAGCGGCGTGATGGCGCTCCGCACCCGGATGCAGGAAGCCTTCGTGAAGGAGTACGGCGTCAAGCTCGGCTTCATGTCGTTCTTCATCAAAGCCACCGTCAAGGCGCTCAAAGCCGTCCCGTCGGTTAACAGCCGCCTCGACGGCGACGACCTGGTCCTGAATCATTTCTACGACGTGGGCGTCGCCGTCGGCACCGAAAAGGGATTGATGGTGCCGGTCATCCGGGATGCCGATCAAAAGAGCTTTGCCGATCTGGAGCGCGACATCATCGCCTACGCCGGGAAGGCCCGCGAAGGCAAAATCAAGATTGAAGATTTGCAGGGCGGCGTCTTCACCATTTCCAACGGCGGCGTGTACGGTTCGCTCCTGAGCACCCCCATCCTGAACCCGCCCCAAAGCGGCATCCTCGGCCTGCATAAAATCCAGGAGCGGCCGATCGCCGTCAAAGGGCAGGTCGTGATCCGCCCGATGATGAACCTTGCCCTGAGCTACGACCACCGGGTGATCGACGGAAAGGAAGCCGTCACGTTCCTGATCAAAGTCAAAGAGTGCATCGAAGACCCGATGCGCCTGATGCTCGATTTGTAGCCGCCAGACGGGCGGGGCCATTCGTTTCTGAAGAAACCAACGGTTGAAACCGCCAGCTGTGGGCGGGCGGTTTTTTTGATCAAAACGGGCTTTTGAAAAGGGCGAATTAAGATTCGACTGCCCGAAGAAATCCGTTTTGGACCAACCATGGAACGTCTTCTTCTTCCCCTTATTTTTATGGCTTTATCCAGTACCGCCTCTTTTGGGGCAGAAGCTTTCTTCTACATTGGCACCTCTGCAGGCCGCGATAGCGGCGGCATTTATGCGGGCAGGCTTGATCTTCAAACCGGCAAACTCATCGGCCCGCCTGTCCTGGCCGTCCAGGCGCACGATTCCAACTTCCTTGCGCTCTTGCCCGACGGAAAATTCCTCTACTCCGCCATCGCCCCCGGCAAAGG
>CAZFQV010000638.1:0-1015 GCA_964521175.1 uncultured Sphingobacterium sp. | reverse complement strand
CCGGAAGCGATAGCAAAAGCAATTGCCAGGGGTAGTGCCACGATGCCGACAATTAATCCTGAAAGGAGATCCTTGATAAAAGTCTCCCTGCTTATTCCCTGTTTTAGCAGCGAGAATAATTTAGGTGTGAATTCTGTTTTCATTTTTGCAGGGCTAGCTTTGAATGAGATCTAATACTTTACAAGTAGAAGTCAATGTTATCAAATAAACTTTAAACTCCAATGAGTTCAATTGATGTAACTCATTTTTATTTAGAAATATACTGCTGCAAACACAGCAAATTTAGGTTCTGCTTCCGATAGTAGGGCTTAATGTATTCCCGTTGACGGTATAGTTGTGCCTATATGGCAATATTACGGCCATTCATTAAAATTCTAATGTGCCAGCCTTTTACGAACTGGGCGAGTAAACTATATATCAACAAGATGCCAGGCAGCCAAAAGAAATAGTCTAAGAGCAATGGCACCATTGAAAATACTGCCGCAGGAGGAGGAAAGGCGATTCAGTCCGGAATGAGCAATTGATTAACCCCGTTGGAAATCAGGGTATAAATATATTGAGCAAAGTTCCTTTTCCCGGTTTCGAGTCGATTTCGACAATTCCTTTCAGGAAACCTACTCTGGAATAAATATTACTCAGGCCAATTCCCGACTTGAGATCTACCGTGGCCTGATCGAATCCTTTCCCATTGTCTTCAATGCTTACCGTGATACCCTCCTCGTCTTTGACCAATTGAATGTTAAGCTTAGTCGCGTTGGCGTGTTTTATTACATTGTTCACCGTCTCCTGAATGATCCGATAAAGCACGGTCTCTGTTTGTTCATCCAGCCTAGTGTTCAAACCGACCGATTCAAGTGTAATAGCAATTTTTTCCCGGTCAATTTTATTTAAGAACTCTCTTACGGCAGAGGCTAAGCCAGCTTTAATTAAAGCGTTAGGCATCATTTGATGGGATATGCTTCGCATCTCGTCGTAGCTTTCGGTAATTAAGGCCACCGACTGTTCTGCTTTTAAC
>CAZFQV010000637.1:0-1015 GCA_964521175.1 uncultured Sphingobacterium sp. | reverse complement strand
CGCGCGGGTTCGCACGGTGTCCTGACGGATGCCCTGCCCCGCTTACCGGATACGACGGCACCGGATCTCCAACTCCAAAAGGCGGGGGAAACGATGGCGGGTGCCTTGGCCTCCTTTGCCGAAGGGCTTGCCGCTGAGGAGGATGCCGACACCGAACGGGCGCTCGAAGCCTACCGGCGTTCGCTCGCGCTCGACCCGGGCAATACCGAACTGGCCGTAAAGGTCGCCTTCGAACTGGCGCGCCGTGGACAGGTCCCCGAAGGGATCGACCTCCTCAAGGACGCCGCCAAAGCCGCGCCCAAGGAGGCGCTGCCGCCGTTGTGCCTTTCGCAGATTTACGGCAAGTTTTTGAAAAAAAACGAGCTTGCCGAAAAATACGCGCTCGCCGCGCTGGCTCTCGACCCGGACAGTTTTTCCCCTTACCTCGTTCTCTTCGACCTTTATTCCACCATAGGAAACGCGAAAAAGGCCGAAGCGATCCTGGAGCGGGCCGCAAAATCCAGCAGCCCCGATCCCCAGTTCTGGCTTCAACTGGGGGAAGTGATGACCCGCCGGGCCCTCAAAAGCGACGGTTCCATCTCCCCCGAAGAACTCGCCAGGATCAATCCGCTCTTTGAAAAAGCGCTTGCCCACGGCGGCGGCAACCTCGACGTCACGGCCAAGGTGGCCGATTTTTATATCCTGACCAAACAGGTCAAACCGGCCATCCCCCTCTACCGGAAGGCGGTTGAGGGAAGCGCCGACCCCAACGACGACGACACCCTGGCCATCCGCGACAAGCTTGCCCGGTGCCTGCTGGCCGATAGCCAGCGGGATGAAGCCGTCAAGGTCCTCGAAGCGATGGTGATGGGCCGTCCGGTGCTGGCGACTTCCGGCGCGGCTACCGGGATCGGCGCGGAAGCGGGGCGGCATCTGATCGTCGCCGACCGCGATCGCGCGCTGATCGCCGAAGCGCTGACGCAGCTGTCCCACCCTGAGCGCGGAGTCGTGTTCGGGCTCACCGCGCGCGAATTCG
>CAZFQV010000636.1:0-1016 GCA_964521175.1 uncultured Sphingobacterium sp. | reverse complement strand
CTTCGGGCTGGCCTTTGGCATGGCCGGGATCGGCTCGGCGGTGCTCGGCAAGCTGGCCGACAGCACCAGCATCCAATACGTCTTCAACGTGTGCGCCTATCTCCCGCTCATTGGCCTGCTGACCGGGTTTCTGCCAAACCTCGACGGGCCGCGCCGGGCGCGGGGCGTTACTTCACCAGCCTAAAAATGAGCGGGTAGCGGTACGGTTTGCCCTCGTTGGCGGCAATCGCGGCCATGATCACAAGCACAATGTCCGCGACATAGATTACGAACAGGAACAGGAAGCCGATCAGCACGAAACAGAGCACCCACGCGATCGCCCCGTAGATCGTAAAGCTGATCTGGGCATTGAGCGCTTCCTTGCCCTGGTTGTCCACGTAAGGCATGCTGTCGCGCTTGATGAGCCAGACCACCAGCGGCCCGACAAGCTGGCCGACCCCCGGCAAAACATGGCCCGCAAAAGCGCTCAGGTGAGCGACCATGGCCCATGTGCGTTCTTCCTTGCTGGGGGAAGTGACGGCTGAAGCGTCTTCTTCCATAAGGGACAGGTACGCGCTTTGAGGGCAAAGTCAAATGGACGGAGATGCGGAGGCCTGAGTGGCGCGATTTCCCGGGATTTTCGGTCGCCACGCCGGGACAGGCGCGGCAGCATGGCCGGATGCGCCTTTGCCTGCTCTTTTTTCTTCTCGCCGTCGCGCCGCTTCGTGCCGAATGGCGCGTGGAATCTTCCGCGCCTGTCCCCATAGCCCCCAAAGTTCCCATACCGGGGCGCGCCCGCGCGGTCACCCACTGGACAATCACCGCCCGCGATTCCTCCGCCCCGGAAAAGCGGGCGCTGGAACTTCATTTCGTGACCTTCAACCGCAACGCGGCAACGCTCCGCGTCATCGATCTCCCCTCCGGGGCCACGGTGGAGGAGGGCATCCGGGCCGCCGGCGGGCTGGCCGGGGTGAACGGCGGCTACTTCACGCCGGATCGCACCCCCCTCGGGCTGGTCGTCAGCCGGGGCGTCAAAC
>CAZFQV010000635.1:0-1016 GCA_964521175.1 uncultured Sphingobacterium sp. | reverse complement strand
CTCGGCCACGCCGAAGAAGAATTCCCTGGCGCGCTGTTCCCGCTCCGGCGCGCGGTTGGCGAGAAACGCAAGGTCACACCGGAAACATTCCTCGTGCGACACAGGGAAGTGAGTGGACGGGTCGACCCCGTTGCAGATCGGGACACATTGCCTTGCACCGAGCGATTCATAGGCCTCGATGACGGGCCTGCCGCCGCCGTAGGTGAAGACCACGTCGTAACGTGGAATAAGCCGGTGCAAAGGGCTTTCCGGCTCGGCATGGACGCGCTCCAGCGTCGCGGGGGCATCCACGTCCCAGAAGGCGACCAGATTGCCGGGATGGCGCTGATCGAGCACGGCTTCCTCCAGAAGCGCATCGAACACCCCCACGCCGCTTGCCTTGACGATCAGGTCCGCGTTGCGCGCCGCTTCCACCTGTTCCAGGGCGGCGTCCTCCCGGTTTTCGTAGACGATCACGTTTGCCCACCGGGGAGGCTCGATGTCGCGGTGAAGCTGGCGGTCCAGGGCATCCGGCTCGTAAAACGTGATGAAATGGCCCTGGGCATGAAGGGCGCGAATGATCCCCCGATAATAGGTCGCCGCTCCATTCCAGTAAGCCGAGAGCAGGCTTGGACCGAAGAATGCGATATTCATGGAGGTTAATGGAGCGCGTTGAGTTCGCTCGCGTTGGACGTGTGGGGGGTTCGGAGAAGGATTTCGCGATAGCAATCGAAGTAGCTTTCCGCCATCCGGCCCGGCGTGCGGGCCAATGTTTTGCGGCGGGCCCGCCGCCCCATTTCCTTGCGGAGCGTGCGATCTTCGATGAGAAGGCGCAGGGTGGCGGCAAGCGCGTTGGGGTTGCCGGGATCGACGAACAAGGCCGCGTCGCCCCACACTTCGCGCGAGCTGGGGAGATCGCCGAGCACCAGGGCGCACCCGGCAAGGGCTGCCTCAAGCGCCGAAAGCCCCATCGGCTCATATCGGGCCGGGAGAGCGAAGATGGAAGCGTGGCCCATCCGTTGCGCAAGCGTGCAGGG
>CAZFQV010000634.1:0-1016 GCA_964521175.1 uncultured Sphingobacterium sp. | reverse complement strand
TTGAATACGAGAATATGCTGTATTGGGCCAGATCGGTCCGTTCTGGTGATCCGGAAAATTATGAGGGACGTGCAGCAGCCTATTACTGGAAGAATGTGTTCCCAAAGAAAATAGACTTTTTCCGCGGACGCGAAGGTGATCCGCCGAATAACCTGCTGAATTATGGCTATGCTATCTTAAGGGCTATTGTTGCGCGCGGGCTGGTTTGCTCGGGTTTGCTGCCTACCCTCGGGATTCATCACCGCAATAAATATAATGCTTATTGCCTGGCGGATGATATTATGGAGCCTTACCGCCCCTATGTTGATCAGATCGTGTTAAAAATAATCGACAAGGGGGAAAATTTTCTAGAGTTGGGAAATTCCATAAAAACCCAGCTATTGGGTATAGCAACTGTGGATGTACAATTCGAAAGGGGCAGGAGCCCTTTAATGGTCGGCCTGCAGCAAACCACGGCCTCACTGGCGAAATGTTATGAAGGAGCTTTGAGGAAAATAGTATATCCCTCAATTATGAGTTTAGCATCGGGGCGTAGTTATAAGTTCGAAAGTATCCCGAACAAAGCAGCGGAAGGATCAGGCAAATACAGTAAGACAGATGACAGGCGGGGTTTACCCTTTTGATCAATGCGCTTAAATGAATATAGGATATTGTGGATATTAGTGTTTTTTGACTTGCCAACGGAGACTAAAAAAGACAGACAGATCTATAGCAAGTTCCGTAAAGACATCATGAAAGACGGTTTCGGGATGTTTCAGTTTTCTATATACCTGCGTCATTGCAGCAGCAGGGAAAATGCTGATGTACATATTAAACGGGTCAAAAAGCAGCTACCACCTAAAGGCCATGTTGGAATTATGACCATCACCGATAAACAGTTTGGCATGATGGAATTATTCTACGGGAAAGAAGAAAAAGCGCTCCCTGATACCCCTCAGCAATTGGAATTGTTTTAGAATTGATCCCGAATGCTTTAAGCATTCGGGATTTTTTAATTCTAAATTTTACTCTAAGAT
>CAZFQV010000633.1:0-1018 GCA_964521175.1 uncultured Sphingobacterium sp. | reverse complement strand
CACCTTGGGAGGGATACATTTTTCGCTCTCCCCGTGCCACGACACGGGGCCTCCTGACTAAATCTTCAAAACCGAGTTTAACGAGAGATGCACTTTTGTGTCACCATGAAAGCGCTACTCCCTTTTGTGTCACCATGAAAGCACTACTCCCTTTTGTGTCACCATGAAAGCGCTACTCCCTTTTGTGTCACCATGAAAGCGCTACTCCCTTTTGTGTCATGCCGAAAGCGCTTTTTCAGCGCTGAGGGATCTTCTCTCAGTTGCTCGTAAACTTTACCGGGATTATTGGTGTGCTTTGATAAGATCCCTCGCTGCGCTCGGGAAGACACCTTGGGAGGGATACAGCAGGAATTCACCTGGTAAAATTCAGGAGATCCCGGATCGGCGTCCGGGAAGAACGTCAATTTATATCCGGTCATTTAATCAATATCAAAAAACGGACAATATGCCATTTGATCCCTCAAGAGGATTAGTTGATCTATCTAATACGCTTGTTCGTGTAATATAATTTTCTGTAAATAGCTGATAATAAATGATTTACATGAAAAAACATTTGGGGATAATTAACTTATCCTTAAATGAATATACTATGGCTGAGAAGATAGACAAAATGGATTATTTCGCATCCTTTAAACTATTTAATTACTATAAGATGAAGGATGTCGCCAAATCTCAAGAGTACCTCAGAATAAGCAAATTAAAACAAAAAATAGCTTTTTCAGAGGAATCCTTACGATCGTCCAAGATTTATAATCTTCCTATTATTCTTCCTGATGAATTTATTGTCAGGGACTTTCTACGTAATATCAAACCATCAATTTTATATTGATCGAAGCAAGCTGCCTGACATCATCAATAGATTAAGAGGTTAATAAAGAATGGATTAGAATTGCTTGACATTGTTTCATCTTTCCTTTCAAAAAAGCAATTTCTTCCCCTGAATTATGCTATTTTTATCGTTTGGAAGCGAAACTTTCTATGTACAAAGATCTTCAGGATTTTGGAAATCTCGAGTTGC
>CAZFQV010000632.1:0-1018 GCA_964521175.1 uncultured Sphingobacterium sp. | reverse complement strand
GCGACCGTGCGGTTATCGTAGCCAGGGTAACTCAGGAACGCCATCGGGGTGCTATCCGCGATGTAGGCAAGGCGATGGGATTATCGGAAGATACCATTAAACGCATTGGAGCCAGCATTTGGGATTTCAGAGAGGAAGGTTTCGATAAAGACCGTCTGCTTGAACAGGGATTGAACCCCAATGACCCACTCATCTGCAAAGTGCTTGAACTAACCTCATTGCTGATGGGTTTCCCCCGACAACTAGGCCAACATACGGGCGGATTCGTGATTACTGCTGGCAAGCTGTCTGATCTGTGTCCGGTGATGAATGCGCGAATGGAAAACCGCACTCAACTGGAATGGAATAAAGACGACCTGGAAGACCTGGGTATTTTAAAGGTTGATGTATTAGGTCTGGGTATGCTGACGATGATCCGTAAGTCGTTTGATCTGGTCTTGCACCATTACGGTAAAAAATTAACGCTGGCGAATGTGCCACAAGATGACTTCAGAGTTTACGAGATGATCTGCCAGGCAGACACCATCGGTGTATTCCAGATTGAGAGTCGCGCGCAGATGTCGATGCTCCCTCGCTTAAAGCCTCAATGTTTTTACGACCTGGTGATCCAGGTAGCGATCGTTCGCCCGGGCCCAATACAGGGCGATATGGTGCACCCCTATCTCCGTCGTCGTAATGGTGAAGAAGCCGTAGAATATCCATCTAAAGAACTGGAGGAAATCCTGGGTCGTACGCTCGGCATACCCTTATTTCAGGAACAAGCGATGGAAATTGCCATTGTTGCCGCAGGATTTACACCCGCTGAAGCTGATAGTTTAAGGCGCAGTATGGCAACATTCAAAGCCGACGGCAAATTATACCTATATGAAAAGAAGCTGGTGGAGGGTATGGTTGCGAGGGGTTATGAAGAAGGCTTTTCAAGGCGCGTATTTAAACAGTTACAGGGATTTGAAGGCTATGGCTTCCCCGAAAGTCATGCAGCTTCCTTTGCATTGCTGGTTTATATTTCTTCCTGGCT
>CAZFQV010000631.1:0-1023 GCA_964521175.1 uncultured Sphingobacterium sp. | reverse complement strand
ATGTATTCGCGGGCATACGATTCGAGAATCCGACGGCGTTCCTCGATCAGAGAATCGGCGAAGTTCAGTTCGGGAAAGCGCATGCGGTAATCCGTGAGCAAAGACCCATACATATGCATGGCCCGGTTGGCCGCCGTAGCGCGTGAACCCAGGACGATCAAGGGAATATCTTCAATCCAATAGCGAAGCTGGAGCCGCACAAAGGTCGTGGCCGGAAAATCCTTGTCGATATTGGGCGCATTGAGCACCAGGTAGAACAAATGCCGGATGTCGGGACCGCCCGCTCCGGACGAATTGACGGGCATCATGATGCCGGCTTCCGCAAGATCCCGGCGGTAGTTGAGCAGCATATCCTCGACATAGCCCGCCCACTGGTTGAGATAGGCCGGATCCTTCTTCTCAAGATATCCAGCAAGCAGCGACGCAAAGCACATGTTCTGTCGATAGGCCAATGCGGTGAATCCCCGTTCGTCGCGGATATGCCAGGTCCCGCTGAAATACCCCGGCACCACGTACGTCCAGTTCATGCGTCCAGGCATGCCATTCTGCAGAACCGCATCGACCATGTGAGCGCTGTGTTTGCCCGCGCGATAATAATTGATGATCGAGTCGGTCCCCTGCTCGCGCACATCCGCAGGGAAAGGCTCATCGAAAACCTGGAAACGAAATACCCCGCGCAGGAGTTCGTCCGGCTGATTGTAGAATTCGATAAACGTCCTTTTTGCAGGATCGATCTGATCGTAGATGACGCCCCTCCCCGGCTTTCTTATCCGGGCAAAGGAAAACTCCTTGTAACTCTCAAGAGCCTCGCGAAAGTTTCCCTTCCGAAATTGCTCCCAGGCCGCGCGGTAAATCTCGGCCTGCCGGGGTTCCTCAGGGACATGGTTCGGATTGATCAGCCCGAAAAGCTGATGGGCCAACTGCTGCACGGCGGCGTCCGAATCCCGCGCTTCGAATTCACGAACACGCTTCTCCAGATGCGGCGGAGGAGGGGCGATCGCTTGGATTTCCCGCACCGCAGAC
>CAZFQV010000630.1:0-1023 GCA_964521175.1 uncultured Sphingobacterium sp. | reverse complement strand
TGGTGATCCAGGGGTGCCCTTCGCGCTCATCCTGCAGGTAGAACGATGTGGATGACTGGTATTCCAGGCTGACCTCTTTCCCGCAATTATTCCGGTAATTGCTGAGGAGGCAGGGCTTCTTACTGCCCATCAGGTCGATATAGTGCATTGGCTGGCTGTTCAGCGGCGATGAACAGACCAGGCAGGCCGTACCCGAGCCCAGGAAATCGAGGACAGCGACATCTGCCAGGTTGTCGGTTTGCGGGATAGCCATGATCAGCGGTTCAGCCAGCCAGGCATTGCCGTGCAGGTTCATCCAGATCCGGAGATCATTATTGCCGAGATAAGCTATATCTGTTGTGCCTGAACCGTCCAGGTCGGCTAAGCGCAGAAATGCAGGATTAAAGGCGTCCGGATGATCGAACAGGGGGGCATGATCCATCGTTACTTTAGCGCCGAACCGGCCATACCCCAGGTTGGGCCAGTAACAAATGCCCCCATTCCTGATGCGTACAATATCCGTCAACCCATCGCCGCTCATATCCGCCAGGAAGATGGATTGTTCTGGGTCAGAAAAAATAATGGCCGGACCGTTTTCTTCTTCCAGTTCCTTCACTACGGATCCTGAAACCTCGAAGCCTTTTTCGCCTGCGCTCAGGTACACCTGTAAGGCACCCTCCCCGGCAATTAACAGATCGGGACGGCCATCTCCATCCAGGTCAATGGAGCGCACGCTGCTGCCAGTCTGATCGATATTGGGCAGTGTGACAAATGATTTCATTGGTTCCCATTCCTCTTCATCGGCTAGCCTGAAGAAACCCCTGGGCTCCATACCGGTCTGCACCAGGTATTTTACGCCATTTCCTTCCAGCTCCTGTATGGATACCTTACCCGAGCCTATGCCACTGAAAGAAGGTGCCGGAGCGACCGGCCGGGCAGCGGAAAAATCCCCATCCCCCCGGTTGGATTTATAGTACCAGCCTCCCTGCTGACCGTGGCCGTGCCGCTCGACCGCGCGCAGGCGATGGCTGACGCGGACCGCGA
>CAZFQV010000629.1:0-1024 GCA_964521175.1 uncultured Sphingobacterium sp. | reverse complement strand
GGACCTTATCTATTGCCTTAGCCGGGATATTTTTCGTGGCCGTTTTCACGTCGCCGCCGAAAAAATCCTTACCATTAACCCTGACCCTGGTAACTGCTTTGCCCTGCGCAGTTATATTCCCGCTACGGTCTACCTCCACTCCATCCAGCCGCTTGATCAGATCTTCCGCTACAGCATTCTCCTTTAGCTTAAAGTCATCCGCCCTGTACTCTATCGTATCTTGCTTAATGGTAACCTCGGGAGCCCCTTTGAACACCACCTGATCAAGCGCTAAGGCTTCACCAGCCAGTACAATTGGTTCTTTAAGGTGTATCGGAGCGGTGCCCTCAGCGTTGAGCGAACGTATATGTACCTTACTATACCCAAGACTGCTAACGCTGATAATAAACTGCGACGTTTTAACACCTTTGAAAATAAAAGCACCATCATGATCGGTCCTCGTTATAAGGGTGTCGGCTGAGCCAGTGATGGGCACCAGCTTTACCGTAGCACCCATAATAACGACTCCGGCCGTATCTTTTACTACTCCGCCTACTTTCCGGCCGGTTTGCCCAAACAACGGGTTAACAAAAAAGACTGCGAGAAAAAGTAAATAGGCTACTTTCATATGTGCTTTACGAGCTGTTTATATTATTAATAACTTTGAAGATCCAAATCGACAATGTCCTAAAGATATATCGCTTTGAGGAGAAAGATAAATCCTGGGGAAAAATTGCCCGGATAGAACTTGATTGTCACAACATACTGACAAGGAGAATACTGCCTGGAGCCTGTGAGGAATTTACCACAACCGATGGTATAGAGGCTATTGATATTAATTTGTTGTGATCGCTTTCTTTGAACTACTGATATTTACCACAACATTGTTAGCTACATAGTAAAGAGATTCGCGGTTGTGATTTGCTTTCATTCTTTGAACTACTGATATTTAACACAGCCAAGTCGGTATGAACGTCTGATTCCCTGATGTTGTGATTTGCTTTCATTCTTTGAACAACTGGTATTTAACACAGCTTGCGGGACC
>CAZFQV010000628.1:0-1031 GCA_964521175.1 uncultured Sphingobacterium sp. | reverse complement strand
AATCCAGGGCGTGCGGAGGCCGCGGCGGTTCTTGTAGGCGTTTTGGATGAGGTAAAGACCGGCGCGATTGGCGGTGTACGGACCGGCGCTGTTGACCCAATAGTGGTAATCCGTCGTGCCGTATGGGACGAAAGGATTGTCGTAAATGAGAGTATTGCGGGCGTAGTATTCGCCGCAGGCGAGGAGGCGGTTGTCGAGCTCCGAAAAAAGGTCCACACCTTGTTTCCAGGCGACTTCCGCGACGAAAGCGCGGGAGAGGAGGTCCGCGTAGGCGTGCCCCATGTCGCGGCCCGTCTCGCCCATTTCGCCGGTGGCCAGGGTATTCGGCAGGCCGGAGCTGGGGAAGGTGCGGTAAAGATCGACGATGTGGTTGAACTTGGCGGTGTCATCGCAGAACACGGCGATGGCGATGCCGGCGGTCATATAAAGGGAGCCTTTGTTGGCAGGGCCGAGGACATTGCCGTTGGCGAGGGTGGCAGGCCAAAGGACGTTGGCAAAATAGCCTTTGACCAAGGTAGTGTCGTCGGCCGTCCATCCGGGCCACGTGCCACGAAGGATGCTGGCGCCGCCGGCGAAGCGGAAGGCGTAGTCGCCAAGGTCGAGGCCGGATTCATTGCCGGAAAACTCGATGTGGTTGGCAGCCCAAGCGGTGAGGATGTCGCGGGCTTTCTTCGCATAGTCGCCGTTGCCGGTGAAATACCACATCCGCGAGAGATTAAACACGGCGGTCATGTCATTCCGCCACGCACTGAGGTTTGCATCATAGGCCCCCTTCCGACTGACTCGCGCGAACGGGCCTCGCATGGTGTAGTTCAGCGAGGAGTGTCCGTCGCCTTGGAGCGCGGCGTAGCCGGTCTTCCAAGGCTCCTGGTTGAGGCTGGCTTTGGTAGTGGCCAGTTCGTCGAGGGTGTTCGGAATGCACGGATGGGTGTAGGCTCGGGCAGAGATGGGCGAGGCAATCGGAACGATGGCTGCCAAAAAACAGAGGAGATGGCGTTTGGTTTTCATGGGAGGATGTTCTGGTGGAGATG
>CAZFQV010000627.1:0-1032 GCA_964521175.1 uncultured Sphingobacterium sp. | reverse complement strand
GGGTCGGCATGCTCTGCGCCGGGATCGGGGCGACAACCGGATCGTCGGATCGCAAAAACGCGATCACCGCATACAAATCCTCATCGGCAATGAGGGCCATGCGCGGCATCCACGGGGCGAGCAGGCGTCCATCAGGCCTTACGCCGGTACGAAGCGCGTAGGAAAGCTCGCCATCGCTCCATGAGCCGATCCCCGCCTTGAGATCGCGGGTGATATTGGGGGCGTAAGCCACCGAAGCAAGCGAAGAGGGAACCGCCACCCGGTTTCCGGTGGCGCTCCCTGTCTGCGGATCGACATGGCAGGCAAAGCAGCGCATGGCCGCGATCGATTTGCCGCGTGCCACCCGCTCGGGCGTGACGTCCACCTCGAAAGAGGCGGAACTCGTCCGATAGCGCGGTGGCGCGGTGAATTCAATGAACCCGGCAAACCCGGTAAAGGCCAAAAAGACTCCACCCAAAAAGATGGCGATAAACCAAAGCGGAGAACGCGGAGGCCGGGGCGGCCTGAGGTGATTATAATCGAGCATCGAGAGAAGCGCTGAGAAAAAGGTGCGGAAAAAAGTGTGGCTGTATTCGGTGGCCTGCACTCAACCTGAGTGTTCTGGGGGACGGTGTATTCCAAGCCGTATTGGAAAAAGCAGGGCACATGCCAATGCTCCGCCGTATTGCATGGAAAATCAGGCAGAAAAATGGGGAATGCCGTTGGAACCCGGGCCGCGAAAGCGTTGCCGGATCAGGTCAGATTCTCAGGATTAAGCGCCTGCAACGCCTTGGGAACAAACCGGCCATTTTCACGGATTAGTTTTCCGTCGAAATGGATCGTTCCGCCGCCGTAATCTTCGCGCTGGATGCAGACCATGTCCCAGTGAACCTGGGAGCGATTGCCGTTTTCGGTCTGCTCGTAGCATTGCCCCGGCGTAAAGTGGAAGGAGCCGGAGATTTTTTCGTCGAAAAGAATGTCGCGCATCGGATGCAGGATGTGCGGGTTGAACCCGATGGCAAATTCGCCGATATAACGCGCACCCGGATCGGA
>CAZFQV010000626.1:0-1032 GCA_964521175.1 uncultured Sphingobacterium sp. | reverse complement strand
GAATAGAGGTCTCCAAAACCTTTGATCAGGGTTCGAATCCTTGTTCCCGTGCTTACGCTAAATAGAAAATGGCTAAAGTAGTAGAGTTTATAAAAGAATCATATATCGAAATGACCCAGAAGGTCACTTGGCCTACCTGGGCAGAATTGCAAAATTCATCCGTGGTGGTATTAATAGCCTCGGTCATTATTTCCCTAATTATCCTTGCAATGGATGAGTCGGCTGGAAGTGCATTGAAGATGTTTTATAAATCTCTGCATAATTAAAGCACAATGGGCGAAGAATTGAAATGGTATGTGGTCAGGGCGGTCAGTGGAAAAGAAAAAAAGTCAAACAATATCTGGAAGCGGAGGTTAACCGCTTAGGTATATCCCACCTGTTGCCCCAGGTGCTGATCCCAATGGAGAAGTACTATCAGATGAAAGACGGGAAGAAGATCGCGAAAGAGCGTAACTTTTACCCGGGTTATGTCTTAGTCGAAGCCGCACTCGATGGCGAACTTGAACACGTAATTAAAGGTATCAATAGCGTTATCGGATTCCTGGGTGATAAAGGAGGTAATGCGGTCCCCATGCGGCCTGCGGAGGTAAATCGTATCCTGGGCAGGGTTGATGAGATGGCCGAACAAGGCGAATCCATGAATGTACCCTATTACGTGGGTGAGAACGTGAAAGTGATGGACGGGCCTTTTAACGGCTTTACCGGAGTTATCGAAGAGGTTAACGAGGACAAAAAGAAACTCAAGGTAATGGTGAAGATTTTCGGAAGAAGAACACCTCTTGAGTTGAATTATATGCAGGTCGAGAAAGAATAGTATAAAGTATCAGGTATCAGGCGCTTAGTCTTGACATCTGATACCAATAAGGTCTTAAATGTTACATAGCTTCCACTACGAACATTGAGTTATAAATAAATCAATAAAAATGGCAAAAGAAGTCAGTGCGTTAATAAAATTACAGATCAAAGGCGGCGCTGCGAATCCATCTCCACCAGTTGGTCCCGCGTTGGGAGCAAAAGGTGTGAACATCATGG
>CAZFQV010000625.1:0-1043 GCA_964521175.1 uncultured Sphingobacterium sp. | reverse complement strand
TGCCTAACCTTTCGCTGCTTTTGCGTGATCGGCCAGGAATTGTGCAAGCCCGTTATCTGTTAGCGGGTGCTTCATCAGGGCTGACATTGCCGAAAGCGGTCCGGTTATGACGTCTGCACCGATCTTTGCGCAGTTGATAATATGCATAGGGTGACGAACGGATGCCGCCAGTATCTGGGTTTCAAAACCATAATTGTCATATATCAGACGGATATCTTCGATAAGAGTGAGACCATCTGTCGATACGTCGTCCAGCCGGCCAATGAAAGGGGAGACGTAGGTGGCACCTACTTTAGCTGCCAATAGCGCCTGTCCGGCAGAGAATACCAGTGTACAATTCGTTTTGATACCTTTTGAACTGAAATGTTTGATCGCTTTAATGCCCTCCGCAATCATGGGTACTTTAACCACTATTTTCGGATCCAGGGCGGCCAGGATTTCGCCTTCCTTCACCATATTGTCGAAATCGGTGGCGATTACTTCTGCGCTGACGTCTCCCTGTACCAGCGCACAGATAGCTTTGTAATGGTTGATAATGTTTTCTTGCCCGGTAATTCCTTCTTTAGCCATCAGGCTGGGATTGGTCGTTACGCCATCCAGAATGCCCAGGGCCTGGGCTTCTTTGATCTGAGCAAGGTTTGCGGTGTCGATGAAGAATTTCATAAATTTTAAATTAGCAAATTAGTGAATGAGATAATGAGCAAATCAGGATTTCTTACTCGTTGAAATTATTTTATTTATTATTTTTTGAATTTCTATTAGTTTTTCAGTTAAAGAATCCAGCTCACGATGATGATATAGTTCTGTACATAATGCTAACCAGTATTCAGTTTCATCCACCTCTTTTATGGCGATCTTGAATTTGTGAATAAAATCCGCCCTGCTTTCTGCATTTTGAGCTTCTTTAACATTAGCGCCTATTGAAGTGGCACTTTTGAAAAGCTGATTAGCTAAGGGAAAATCTTTATTTTTTTGAAGGATTTGGCAATACCGGGCAGCATCAACAGCAAAAGAGAATGTTTTAAGTATTATAGGATTTTCAT
>CAZFQV010000624.1:0-1047 GCA_964521175.1 uncultured Sphingobacterium sp. | reverse complement strand
AAATCGCGCCGGCACAGCGTCATGCTGGCCGCTGCGGACACCTTTCGCGCCGCCGCCATCGAGCAGCTCGGCGTCTGGTCCGAGCGCATCGGCGTCGAGATGATCAAAGGCCAGTACAACGCCGATCCTGCCGCCCTCTGTTACGACGCTTACAGTTCCGCGGACCGCAAAAACATCGAGTTCCTTATCTGCGACACTGCGGGCCGCCTTCATACCAAGTCGAACCTCATGGCGGAATTGACCAAAATCAAGCGGACCCTCGCCAAGCATGACGCAGACGCGCCACAGGAGGTCTGGATCGTGGTCGATGCCACCACCGGCAGCAACGCTCTTGCGCAAGCTCGCGAATTCCACCAGGCCATCGGCCTTACCGGCGTCGTCGTCACCAAGCTCGACGGCAGCGGCAAAGGCGGCACCGTCATTGCCATTCAAAATGAACTGGGTCTCCCAACGCGCTTTATCGGCACCGGAGAAAAACTAGACCAGCTCGAACCCTTCGACGGCCGCAAGTTTCTGGAGCAGATGATCTGACCGAGTGCGGATCGAGAAATCATAAGCCTCCGGCAAAGCCGAAGGCGTGAAGGAAAAGGCTCCCTGCACGCGAAGCACCGAAGCACCCAACGGCAGTATCTCGAAAGCCCTCCCGCCCCGACTCCCAGGCACCCAACGCCACCCGGCGGGATCCCAGGCTGGGACTGATAAGCCCGATGGTTGAAAATATCAACAATTAGGGCGCGGCGCGCATAGACGTGCCGACGCTTTGATTTATGCTGATTCAACTCTCACTCCCTGTCATTTCAAGCCATGCAACTTCTTGATTGGATTCTTGTTATACCGCCCCTGTTGATCGCGCCGGGCATCGGAGTCCATACGCAGAGCTGCATGAAAGGCGTTTGCCCGGGAACCCCCGCCGATTTATGAAACGACACCTGCCTTCCGAGCGCTCGATCTTTACCGATCCCGATACCGGCTCGACCGTCGTCCAATGGACAAACACGCCTTTTACGAATCAGCATCTCTACTTTACCAGCTTTAGCGTCACTGCCG
>CAZFQV010000623.1:0-1053 GCA_964521175.1 uncultured Sphingobacterium sp. | reverse complement strand
TGACAAGCGTGGCGCGGATGCCCAAGCCGACGGTTTGCCGCCTGCTCCGGCTGTTGCAGAATCTCGGCTACGTGTCGCGCCCCACGGGCAGCCGGGATTATCTGGTGGGCCCCCGGGCCGCGCGTCTGAGCGCGAGCGATCCTTTCACGGAACTCAAGGCCGCCGCAAGGCCGCTGCTTCGCCGCCTGCACGAGGAGTTGAACGAAACGGTGAACCTCGGCGTTCTTTCCGGCACGCAGGTGCTGTATCTCGATTTTGTCGAAACCACGCGGCCGTTGCGGTTCATCGTCACACCCGGAGAGAGCGATCCCTACCATTGCACCGCCCTGGGCCGCGCAATCGCCGCCCGGTTAAGCGCGGAACGTTTCGGGCAGCTTGCCGCCGCCACGGCATTGCGCCGTCCGGCTTCGTGCGCGATCCGGACGAAGGCTCAGCTTTGCGAAGTGATCGCTGGGGCGCGCCAAAACGGTTTTGCCGAAGAGATCGAAGAAGCCACCGAAGGTGTCTCCTGCCTGGCCATCGACCTCGGGTTTCTCGGTTTCCCCGAAGCGGCCCTCAGCGTGGCGGTGCCGGTCCAGCGGCTCGATCCCCGGCGCAGGGAGGTGGTCCTCGCGGCTTTGAAGGCGCTCCCCCATTCCTGATATCGGCCTTTTTGCTTCCGATTTTCCATGAATCCATCCCCAGCCTCCCCGGCGGATACAAGGCGCATCCTGCTTGCGGGTCTTTTTCACGAAACCAATACCTTTGCGCCGGGCCGGATGGGCCTGGACGAATTCAAGGTGAGCCACGGGAAGGCTCTGTTTGCGGTAAAGGGAGACGGTTCCCCTCTCGGCGCGTTTCTGGAAGAGGCGGAACGCTTTGGCTGGGAAGTCGTCCCGGTTCTCGACGTGCGGGCCACGCCGGGGCCGATGCCTGCCCCGGAGGTTGCCGAGCTTTTCTTCCGGGAAATCGCGGAGGTGGCCCGATCCGAAAAAGCGCGGGGCCTCGACGCGATTTTCCTCGTACTGCACGGGGCGATGGCTTCGCCGGGGATGCCCGACGTCGAAGGAGAAC
>CAZFQV010000622.1:0-1054 GCA_964521175.1 uncultured Sphingobacterium sp. | reverse complement strand
TCGGGATCGAAAAACTCCTCAACGAAGAGACCGCAAAATCGATATGGGAGGAGGCCAACGAAAAACTTGCCACCCCGGAATTCTTCGTTCACGGCCTTTTGAAGTCCAACCGGGTGGCCGCCATCTGCACCACCGACGATCCGGCCGATCCACTGCCCCATCATAAAGCCATCGCCGCCGACGGCTCGCTCCGCACCCGGGTCTACCCGACCTTTCGTCCGGATGGCGCGCTGATCCCCGACCAGCCCGAGAAATTCAATGCCTGGATCGCCCGGCTCGAAACAACGAGCGGCGTTTCCTGCGGCGAATACCCCGGTTTTCGCGACGCCATCGCCGCCCGGCACCAGGCGTTCCACCAGATCGGAGGCCGCCTTTCCGATCACGGGATGGAAACGCTCTTCGCCGAACCGTGCTCCCCCGAAGAAGCCGCGCGCATTTATGCCAATGCCCGGAAGGGAACCGCGGCCACCCCGGAGGAAACCGGCAGGTTTGCCTCGCACGTCATGCTCTTTCTGGGCCGCCTCGATGCCGCCCGGGGCTGGACCAAACAGCTTCACCTCGGGGCGCTGCGCAACGTCAACAGCCGCATGAGCCGCCTCCTGGGCAAAGACGCGGGATTCGACACCATCGGCGCCTACTCCCACGCCGCTCCGCTGGCGCGGTACCTCGACGCGCTCGATTCCACCGACGAATTGCCCAAAACGATCCTCTACAACCTCAATCCGGCGGATAACTACGTTTTCGCCTCCATGATCGGGAATTTCCAGGGCGGCTCCGTGCCGGGAAAAATTCAATTCGGAAGCGGCTGGTGGTTTCTCGACCAAAAAGAGGCGATGGAATGGCAGATCAACGCCCTGTCCAACCTTGGCCTCCTAAGCCGGTTTGTAGGGATGCTTACCGATTCGCGCAGCTTCCTGAGTTATTCCCGCCACGAGTATTTCCGCCGCATCTTGTGCAATCTGCTCGGCAGCGACGTGCAGAACGGCGAACTCCCCCACGACATCCCCCTCCTGAGCGGCCTCGTGCGCGACATCTGCTTCCGCAACGCCCAAGC
>CAZFQV010000621.1:0-1062 GCA_964521175.1 uncultured Sphingobacterium sp. | reverse complement strand
GTTACCTGATCTAATGCAAGCAGATAGAGGACTGGTAGTAGTATTATTACTTTTTGTTGCGATCTTTTTTGGATTCCAACCGGATTTCTGCTGAGCTGAAGCTGGCTTTGGCACTACCGCACCGATGGCGCCCGCCAAAGGTAAGACGGTTAAACTTCTAAGAATGTCTCTTCTTTTCATATGAGTATTATAGTTTAAATAATGGATATTCGTATAGCACATGCGATAAGCAGCAAACGTCTGCCTCATACCCCTTTAATTGAATATGCATGAATTATAATTTTAGAATCAATCACCTAAAATTACTTTTACAAATCCTTGTATAATAGCGCTAATTTTCTCCAGTTCTTATGTGAAGCATGATGGCCGACATGGTCAGGTCTTCTGGCAATCATCACTTTATACAATGATTTTACGCAAGATATTTATTAGTTTTAAAAATACCTAATCATATTATTTGCGCTTGTAATGCTGTTAAAAACTTTTAGAGTTCTTTTATTTTTTCTTGTATTGACAGGGTATTCTAGTCTGATGGGACGGCCTCGCGAAGCAAAAATTCTTTTGATCCCTCTCGACGCCAGGCCGCCATGTCTTCAATTCACAGTAAAAATGGGTTTGATTGCAGGTTGCCAGGTAATAACACCTCCAGGAGATTTATTGGGGAACTTCACTGTGGCAGGAAATCCAGAGGCAATTACCCGGTGGTTAATGGCACAGGATCTGGAATCCTATGATGCTGCGATCATCTCATTAGACATGCTGGCTTATGGGGGGCTGGTCGCATCGAGAATATATAATGTGGACAGAGATATCGCGATGAAACGAATTCAAATCATTCATGAAATTAAAAAGAGAGCACCGATGCTTCCGCTCTATGGCCAGAGTGTTATCATGCGTCTCGCTCCTACCAGTGATGGGAAGAATGAAGGCTACCGACAGCAGCTTTCACGCTGGGCAGAGATATCCCCCTACCCGGAGTATAAAACCGAAACAACTAAACTGGAGCACGAAATTCCGACAATAGCACTCAATAACTATCGGAAGGCCAGACAAAGGAATCTG
>CAZFQV010000620.1:0-1063 GCA_964521175.1 uncultured Sphingobacterium sp. | reverse complement strand
CACAAACTCTAACATTCTCGATGTGCTTTGACAACGAAGCAGCGATTTGAGCCAGGGATGGTTATCTCAGGGACTGGAACGAAGTCAAGCAGAACATTGAATCGGCAAAAAATAAGTAACCGTAGATCACTTCTCTATAACTACTGCCGTCTCAGTTTTTCCTGTGTCATTGGTCAGGTCATTGGTATCTGCATAATGCGTTCCACTACGGAACACGATAACCGTATCACCTACCTCATATTGTGTTGTATAGTAAATGAGAGTATCCACTTTACCAGTTTTTAGCAGTCTAATATTGCCGTAGCTTTCATCAATAGGAGCGACGAGGCCTACACTACCGAGGATTAGGGCTACTCCTGCAAAGAAAAGCACGAAGAGAACGCCAATACTGATGAGTACTATTTTGAGGAACTTCATGGGCTTAGGGTTTAATACTTTTGAGCCACATCTGCTTCCGTACGGCTGGCTGTAAATAGCGAGCATCGTAGCTGAAACGCGAGGTGGCGTTCGATTCTGTTAATAGGCACCAGTAGCCTTTGGCCAATCCTTCCCGCTCCAGCTGGTTGATCCATTGCATGGGAACAATAGTACCGATAATTCTGGACTGTGCGCCAAAGAACTGATAGGCCTTCGGGTCGGTGGTTACGCCCATTCCCCAGACGAGGTAGGAGGTTCTGGGCTTACCTTCTATGATTTCCGTACACATTAGAACCATCCAATCATCATATATGGAGTTTTGATACTGGCCGAAGTATACCCGCTGTTTGATTTCTTTGACAAAGCGGATCTGTCCGGTATGTTGGTGAAGCCTGATACTACTACGCTCGAACTTCTGAACTTCTTTCGTGAAGGAGGGATTCATCAGCATCTTGCGGTAAAACTCCATAGCAGAAATGTCTGGTAGTTGTTTGTTGACGAAGGATTTGGTAAGTGTGATGATACCCGGGATCAGCTTGAGCGATCCAATAGGTGGTACCAGGTAGCTGGCCGTAAAGCAGGTTTGTAGATAGGCTCGTACTCGGAACCGCTGGAAGGATGACCACTTGGATTGCTTTTCAATCCG
>CAZFQV010000619.1:0-1066 GCA_964521175.1 uncultured Sphingobacterium sp. | reverse complement strand
CCCCGCCCCTTCCCCACCTTGAACGCGCTGGGGCAAAGATGCTGGACTTCGCACCCGGCGCAGTCGGGGTTGCGGGCGTAACAGCGCCTTCTCCCGTGCCAGATGAGCCAATGACTGAAGTTGGTCCAGTCGTCACGCGGGATGAGGCGGACGAGGTCGTCTTCAATTTTTTCGGGGGCGGTGGCCTTGGTGAGGCCGAGGCGCAGGGAAAGACGGGCGACGTGGGTATCGACGACGATTCCCTCGTTTTTTCCGAAAGCGTTTCCAAGCACCACGTTGGCCGTCTTGCGGCCCACCCCCGCAAGCGCGGTCAACGTTTCCATCGTCTGCGGAACCTTGCCGCCGTGTTTGGCGGCGAGATCGGCGGCCATCGCGCGGATGTTCTTGGCTTTGTTGCGATAAAAGCCGGTGGAATGGATGGCTTCTTCGAGTTCCTCCTGGCTGGCGCGGGTGTAGTCTTCCGCCGTCCGATAGCGCTTGAAGAGCGTTTCGGTGACGAGATTGACCCGCTTATCCGTGCATTGCGCGGATAAAATCGTGGCGACGAGCAACTCCAGGGGATTGGAAAATACCAGTTCGCAATGGGCTGTGGGATAGACCTTCGCAAACGCCTGGACGAGCGCGTCGGCCCGTTCCTGCCGTGTCATTTGCCGCCTGGTTTCAACGCCTTGAGACGCGCTCCGGCTTCTTTGACGTGCGGCGAATCGGAGTATTTCGCGATGAGGTCTTCGTAAGCCTTGACCGCCTTTGCAAGCTGGCCGGGTTTGGTCGGGTTCTTGGGCTTTTTCGGGTCGGGCGAATCCGGCAGGGTGGCCGCTTGTTTTTCGAGAAGCTGCCCTCCCTTCCAGAGGCCTTCGGCAGCTATCTCGGAGACGCTTCCGTAGAAGACCGCGATCTTGATGTATTGATCGATGGCGGCGGGGATGTCCCCCTTCCCTTCCTGGATCGTTCCAAGGAGCATCATCGCTTTGGCGTGCAATTCGGTGGTGGCGGCGGGGGCGCGGATGATCTGGACGAGGATTCCGATGGCTTCGTCGGTCTTCTTTTGCTGGTGGAGGCCCTCGGC
>CAZFQV010000618.1:0-1075 GCA_964521175.1 uncultured Sphingobacterium sp. | reverse complement strand
CAGATATTGAGTCAGGGGCCCGACCCGGACATTGAACGGCTCGCGGATCGTTCTATTGACGCTATATTAAACTATCACCTTAATGAAGAATTCAAGATTCTGAATGAGGTCATCAATCACGACATGACCTTGCCGCAGAACGAGTACGCACAGTTTGCCGTAATTGGACACGGTATTGAAACGCTGGCGTTTATTATGGCTGAAGCAGTGCGCAGACAGGATCGGGTATTATTCAGCACCGCGGCGAATGCGTTTAAAAGGCATGTAGAAGTTGCTGCTGATAAGCTATACGGCGGATACTTTGAAATACTTTATAATGCCAATCAGTATGCCTGGGCTCAAAGTAAATCCGCCTGGTGTCAGCAAGAAATAATGGTGGGCTCCCTTATTTTAATCGAACATACCGGGGATCGCTGGGCTACCGAATGCCTCTCGGACTTAGATAATTATGTGCAAGAGAAAATGCGCCGTCCTGAGCTGACATTCTGGACCTTCGGCGGTGGACGCAAGATGCTCAATCCCAATACAACAATAGCAGAACATTATCATACTCCGCGCTATCTGATGCGGAATATGCTTGCTCTGAACAGGATAATCAAGCGCGGCGGAAAACTGTCGGGTCTGATGTCATGAAGGACGATTATTGGATCTTATTGCCCCTGAATTTTTGTTAGGTAGGCTGGGGACTACGTTGTAATTCGCCCTCATGATGCTTTAAATGACTATTTCGACCAGAGTCCGCCCGGTCGATCTTCTGCTGAGAGATTTCGGCGCCTGAGAAGTCTGTTTGAGCTAAGGCATCCGGAGCGGTGATTCTAACTCTGAAATAGACATCATCCGCACGAAGCAAGTTAACATGCTGCACTACTTTGGGTTAATATTTTATCAATATTTTCAATAGATTGTTTTATCTATTTAGTTCTATTCGTAAGTTTAGTATCTTGACATCCAAACTTAGTTTATGAAACGGAGAAGCTTAATCAAGTATCTATCGCTGATGCCAATTTCCGGCAGCATTCTTTCAGGAGGGTCAGCGGGGCCTGGAAATAAGCTATCGTCGAGTTCTTTGGGTTCG
>CAZFQV010000617.1:0-1076 GCA_964521175.1 uncultured Sphingobacterium sp. | reverse complement strand
TATTTGAGATGGCAGGAGCGCCGGCTTTGTAGGGTACATCTAAGTTGAAAAAAAAATATTTAAGGTAAAAGCAAAAAATTAAGCAATCGTAACTTTTTTTCAGCCCCCGCCCAGGGACTTCTCTGAATACTACTTGCCGCGATCATTTTAAAAGCTTATATTTGTTTTAAGCAGAATAAAATGGATAAGTTGACTGTCTATATCTCTATTGAAAAGCAATCCGCATTAATGGTGCAGGTTGCTTACAGGGCATGCTCTTTACCTAAACTTTCAAACTTTCCGATAGGGTTCTCCTTCAGGACAAGCAGCAAAGACTTTATTAATTAAGCCCCGGTTACATTCAACCGGGGCCTCCGGCCATCCTTCCTTCTTTTCCTCACTGATATCCTAACGGGATTTCTCACAGTACGTATTTAAGCTTGCTCAGAAATGTCCGGGAGGCAGTGATTTCTGGTAGGATCTGGCATGAGTTCAAAAGCATAAATGCCCTTGGGCAAAATAATTATTGTTGGATATTTTAAATAGTAGATGATGAAAGTAATTTGTCCGGAACATGAGGGGACTATCGAGGTTGTAGGAGCCCCTATTCTAAGTACCAAGAATTTAACCATTAATGATCTTGTTATTGAATGCCCGGTTTGTGACGAAGAGGTGATGATAAACGGGGTATATGATTACGATGAAGAAGGTCTTCCGCTTCGCATAGCATAAATCCTGGATTCTGAAGCAGAGGATTTTATGCTTCCTTTATTTTTCTTTATTCAGTTAATATTAATTATATTTGTATTATGTATGGCCCGCTATTGGGCCATTTTTTTAAAAAATGAATAGATCGAGGTTTAAATATTCTGTCGCACTAAAGTTCCAGGCATTGAAGATGCATCTGGCTTTTTTGTTGTCGGCGAACCTCGGCTTTATTAATTCTCCTCTGGGATATTCTTTCCAGGTTAGTTGCAAGGACTTTATTAAGTAAGCCCCAGCCTAATCTTCAGGTTTGGGGCCTTTTGGTCGAAATTTCTCGTGCAATTTTATCGAGTTCAAGTTTGATCAGCCTTAATCCGGAAAGCTCGTCCCGA
>CAZFQV010000616.1:0-1079 GCA_964521175.1 uncultured Sphingobacterium sp. | reverse complement strand
TGGAAAGCGACGCGGTTCCGGTTGCGGCAAACAACAAACGCAAGCTGCTTGATGAAACGATCGGCGATCAGGTCAGATATACGAGGGCGGGGGTAAGTTCTTTCATTAACTTTCTGGAGAGCCAGGCGCCTGGTTTGAAATTCAAGCTCCCCAAGGAAGAACCGAATCGGCAGTTTGCAATGCAGTTTGGCGGGCAGACGATTGGGGAAGCCCTCGATGAGATTTGCAGCATGGCCGGTCTGCAATACCGGCTGGGCGACGACGGCACGATTATCCTCGAAGCGGCTTCCAAAACTTCCGCGAGCCTTGTGCAAAAGGTCTATTGGCTGAAGGCGGGCGCATTCCCAACCGGCGCCTCCGCGCAGGAAATCCTGGCCCAAAAGGGCATTTCCTTCCCCCCGGGAGCCGCCGCGTCCTGGAACCCCGCCGCCAGGCAACTGGCCATGACAAACAGCGCGGAAAACCACGGCAAGCTCATGGAGGTGCTCGCCGCGGATTTCGGTGGCAGCCTCGGTTCTCCCACCCATTGGCTGCTGCTGACAAACGGAGCACGGCTTGGCATCGCGGTGGACAAGTTCGGGAAGGATTCCATTTCCGGCCATCATCCGGTGTATGGCCGGTGCAATGTGCCGATTTCCGAGATCTATGGCATCCGCACTTCGATGCCTGAACCGAGCACTGTCATGAAGTCGCTTGCCGGGTGGCGCCTTGCATTTGCCCCCGAACCCGTGCTGCCCGAGAGTAGCGGTGAAAGCTCTCCCTCGTTGGGCAAGGAGGCGAAGCCGTTCAAGCTGCCGCTGCTTGGCGGCGGCGATTTTGATCTCAGTCTCGAAAAGGGGAAGGTCATCGTGCTCGATTTCTGGGCCACCTGGTGCGGCCCCTGCGTCCGATCGCTGCCGGGCCTGATCGAAGCCGTCTCCACGCTTCCGGCTGATCGCGTCAAACTGATTGGCGTCAATCAAAGCGAACCCGATCAGCAGGTAAAACGCTTCCTTGAAACGCGAGGCTGGAAACTGACCGTGGCAATGGACGCGGGGCAAAGCGTGGGCCGGTTGTACGGCGTCGATGCCATCCCGCAC
>CAZFQV010000615.1:0-1089 GCA_964521175.1 uncultured Sphingobacterium sp. | reverse complement strand
TAGCGGATAATACGATAGTGATCTTCATGTCTGATAACGGACCCAGGACAAAACGGACAAAGAATGATCTATACCCGGATCGTTATAATATGAATCTTCGCGGTACAAAAACCAGCGTTTACGAAAATGGGATACGGGCACCGTTCTTTATCAGATGGCCAAATCAGATTGCTGCCGGAAGAAACTGCACGGCCTTGACGGCTCATATTGATGTCCTGCCAACACTGCTGGATGCTGCAAAGGTCAGTATCCCGAAAAGCCTGAAGATCGATGGTATTTCGCTGATGCCCTTGCTGCGGTCGGAAACCGATATTTTGCCAGAGCGTGAAATATTTTTGCAGGGACACCGCGGCCCGGTACCGATCAAATATTTGCATTTTACGGTAAGATCACACCGTTATAAGCTGATTTCGCCTAATGACGATCCTTACGGGCCCGTTGGCATAATGTCTGCGGATGAAATAAAAAAGACGCTGGCTTCTCTGGAGTTATATGATATCCTAAATGACCCCAGTGAGATTAAGAATATAGCTAAGCAACACCCCGATATTGTGGAAGATCTTTTGTCTAAATACGAGAAATGGTTTGATGGCACCATACGGGATAGAGGTTCGGATTGGCCACAGAAAATTTATGTGGGTACTAAGTTCCAGCCAATCATCCATCTTTCCAGATTCGACTGGGGTGGTCCGCAGGTTTATTCAGACCCTCGTTTGGGATATTGGGATATTAAGAGTGAAGCCGGACTGTACCGGATTCGGGTAACCCATCCCAAATCTAGCAAAAAGGCCATTCTTTATCTTAGATACCAGGGGGCAGAAATACAGAAGGTAGTGTCTAACGGCGAAACCGAGGCTGTATTTGATAAAGTGACACTGCCGGCTGGCACAGGTAAACTGGAGATATTTCTGCGGTCAGACCGACTCGACACCGGGGTTCAGTTCGTCGATGTGGAACGCCTGAGTGAATGACCAGGCTTATCGATACGGCCGAAAAATAGTATCGCAGCAGGTATTCTAAGATGTTTTTAATATATTCAGTAAATTTTTCATTAATTAACTTTCATACATTGGGAATCAAATCATTATC
>CAZFQV010000614.1:0-1094 GCA_964521175.1 uncultured Sphingobacterium sp. | reverse complement strand
TGACCTGAAAGTACTGCACCGCCGGTAGTACTGATGAACTTCCCAAGCAGCGTTAAGAGGGTAACCCATAATACTTCCCAACGATATTCCATGATCGTGACAGGATCGATAAGCATTCCTACTGATATGAAAAATATCGAACCGAAAAGATCTTTTACCGGCTTGATCAGATGCTCGACTTTTTCGGCTTTCGTCGTTTCTGCAAGGATTGATCCCATAATGAATGCACCAAGTTCTGCCGAAAAACCTACTTGAGTGGCTACAACTACCATACCCAGACACAGACCTATGGATAAAATAAGAAGCGTTTCCTCATCGAGTAGATTCTTGACCTTTTTCAGAAACGTCGGGATCAGGAAGATACCGGTAATAAACCATAACAAAAGGAAAAACAATAGTTTGCCTATAGTGAAGAGCATTGCAGAACCCTCGATTCGGTTACTTATGGCTATTGTCGAGAGCAGTACCATGAGTAGGATAACTACGATATCCTCTACTACCAGAACGCCGAATACAATCCGTGCATATTGCTTTGTTTTTATCCCGAGTTCATCGAAAGCTTTAATGATAATGGTTGTCGATGAACTGGCGAGCATACCTCCGAGAAAAAGGCTATCCATTGTGGACCAACCCATCCACTTCCCGGTAAAATAGCCGGTGATGGTTATAAAAATAATCTCGACAAAGGCAGTGATGGAAGCTGAACCTCCCACACGCATGAGCTTTTTAAAGCTAAATTCTAATCCAAGGCTAAAGAGCAAAAAGATTACACCGATGTCGGCCAGTGTTTTGATATTTTCAGTATCAACGACTGTGGGAGTTAGAGATAAATGTGGTCCTACTAAAAAACCGGCAATAATGTAGCCGAGCACCAAGGGTTGCTTGATGCTGCGAAATAATAATGTCGTAACTGCCCCAACAATTAATATGAGTGCCAGATCTTCAATAAGCTTGGGTAAGTGCTCCATTCGGTACGGTTATTGTTTTTTTCTTTTTGCGGAAGATACTAATTGGTTTTTATTGGTTTTTATTTTTTTTCAGTTAGATCAAAAGTAATAAGCCCGATTTGAAAATTGTAATCAATGTTACAAACA
>CAZFQV010000613.1:0-1096 GCA_964521175.1 uncultured Sphingobacterium sp. | reverse complement strand
TAAAAAATTTCCAAATTGTCAATGGAGCAGAGTGATCTTTCCAAAAAAACAAAACAGAGATTATCCCGCCCCGTAGCCCGGATGATTTTAAAATTAATTTTCCTTTTGATTCTGTGCGACGGCAAATCGGCGCGAAGTTTTGGGCGAGTTTTTTCCAAAAAACCATATTGACGTGGAATCTCAACGACCCCAGTATGCGCCTCAAAGAAATTCCTGAACCGAAGATCACTTCAAAGAAGAGCCCTCCCTCCCCGGATGCAGCCGGCAGCCAGCCTCGGCGAAAGCACTTTTGGCGGTTTCCCCGGTTAAAAATCGTCCCGATTGATTCCCCGGACACGCTCCATGAGCACGAACGCGAATATCCAAGAAGACAACTCGCTTCCGCCCGCAGGGGCGGCAGGCCAACATGCCGCCCTGGGTCTTAAGGCAAAGGGCGGTCCCGTTTCGATCCGGCCCGAACACCCCGAGGCCCAATGGTTCGCTCAAGCCGGGCTCGGCCTGATGGTTCACTGGGGCCTCGCCAGTGTCCATGGCGGGATCGACCTTTCCTGGGGGATGATGGCCAATACCCCGTGGGACGCGGCGGGGGCGCCCGCCAACAAAATCACCCCGGCGCAATACTGGAAGCTGGAGGAGCGGTTTCGGCCCGGGAATTACGATCCCGATCGCTGGCTGAAAGCGGCGAGGGAAGCAGGTTTTCGCTACGCCGTGCTGACGGCCATGCACCACGACGGGTACACCCTTTGGCCGAGCGCTCATTCGGCGTTCGGCGTGCAGGGGCGCCCGGGCCCTGGCGAATGCGATTTGGTGGGGCCGTTTCTGGAGGCCTGCCGCCGGCATGGTCTCAAAGCCGGTATCTATCTCTCCCCGCCGGACTGGCATTTCGACCGCGCCCACATGAGCTTCAACTACCCGAGCTTTGCGGGCCGGGCCGCCCTTCGCGACGCTTCCGGGGTTCCCGGGTTTGACGAAAACCATTGCCCGGCGGAAACTGCGCCCCCCTCTCCCGGCCATATCGCAAAGCGGCGGGAGTTGTTTCACGCCCGGGTCACCGAATTGCTGACGCGCCATGGGCGGATCGACCTGCTCTGGTTTG
>CAZFQV010000612.1:0-1096 GCA_964521175.1 uncultured Sphingobacterium sp. | reverse complement strand
CTACCCGGCCGCGTCCCTGCTCTTTGCGCTGGTGGCACCCTGCGCGGCTCCGTTCTGGCTTTCGTTCTGGAAACAGGGCAATCGCGTCCTGATCGTGCTTGTTATTCTGGCGGCGGCGGTGGCTCCATGGGTCATCAAGCCTGTCGTTTTGAGCGGCGGCTCTGTGGCCATGCTGGCCGCGGTGGAGGTGGTTCTTGTGGGGGTGGCGTTCTGGATCTTCCGGCAGGGTTCGCCGGTTTCCGGCAATGCCGTTCCATCGTTGGCCGGAGCGAGCGGCCTATGCGTCGCCGGAGCGATGGCGGTCTATTCCATCGCGCTGCTGCCGCGCATCAGCCTGGAAGACGATTTGCGCCCCATTGCGGAGCGCGTCAATGCCGCCGTCCCCGTCGGGGCCACGCTTTATGTCGTCGATCCCGGCTACCAAGCCGCGCTTTTTTATGTGCGCCAAAGGATGGTTTTCGTGGCTTCCACCAAAAATCTTCCCTCCGAAGCCCGTTACATTTTCGTGCAGCGCGGCGCGCTCGGGAAATTAAAATCGCGTGCCAAAACCCCGGCGGATGCCGTTCATTTGGGCGGGAAAGGCAAAAAAGAATTTTTGCTCTTGAAACTCTCCGCCGAAAGCGAGAAAACGCCTCCCCCAATTTCGGGTACCTAAAAGGGGTGCTCCGGAGAGCATTGGGGTCGAACCTAAAAATTGGCTAAAATCAGTAATTCAAATGATTGACAGATTTTCGTTTTTCGACCACCAATGGTTGTGCACCCGGCTCGCCGGTCGGCAAAACCCCTCTTTTGACATGCGGAAAAACTCTGAATTTACAGGAATCGTTGCTCTCGGGAGCGACGGCGCCGACATCGACAGCGGTGCTCGCGACCTTCCCCGGCTTCCCGTTCTGACTCTTTCCCTTTCGTAGGCAAGCGACCATGGCGAATATCTTTCCGCGTCGGAGTAATTTTTTACCAATCGAACTGACGGTCTGCGCGACCGTGTTGGTCATCGCCATGGTGGCCGGTTGCTGGTACTACTTCACTCCCAAATACACTCGTGTGGGTTACATGCCGGTGCAGCCGGTGCCGTTTTCGCACGAGATTCACGTCT
>CAZFQV010000611.1:0-1096 GCA_964521175.1 uncultured Sphingobacterium sp. | reverse complement strand
GCCAAGTACACCTACAATACCCCCTACTGTTCCAATATTGGTGGGGTAGAAAACGGAGATATGTTTATAAACGGCAGTCCCGCCCAGGCCCATCATAATTCCGATAATAAAAACCAAAGCAGAAAATATCCATTTGTTTGCCTGAAAATAAATCATGGTTACACCCTTAGCCAGCAGCTCGCCTTTCACCACCGGATCTCCCACATCCACATAAGGTATCTGTTGAAACGAAGTGGTAGGCAGAAAAAGAAAGCCTTCCTGGTCCACATGGATGCCAAAGCGTATTGCGACCTCTGATGAATCGCCAGTCTTGTTCTGAAGAAAATAAGAGTCGTCTCCCACCACAATCTTCTGAGGGCTCACTGACTGAACTATGCCCGGTTTACCAGCCATTACGCCTTGCCCGGGAGCCTGAATTTCCATTCTTGGGATAAATAAAAAAACCATAAATATCAGACTGATACTGAAAGTCCACAAGAGTACCATACGTGCTCCTACTTTATCAGATAACCAGCCTCCGGCAACCCGGAATATCCCGGCAGGCAAACTAAATGCAGCAGCCATAATACCTGCCGATACGATGGATAGTGAATAGACATTTACATAATAGGGGATGAGCCATTGAGCTAAGGCCACAAAGGATCCGAACATAAAAAAGTAGTAAAATCCGAACCGCCACACCCTGACTTCTTTCAAAGGTGATAAGCGTTGAAACATGGTTTTGGAGGCGGGTGGTATTCTATGTTGGGCTAGTAAAAGAAAAGCAAGACCGGTTAATATGAGCAAGGCGGAATATAGCTTTGGCAAGGTTCGCCAGCCTTCTAAATTTGCACCATATCCGGTGAGTTTATTCAGGATGCTTGGTGCAAAAAACGTCGTCAGCGCAGCTCCCATATTTCCGGCACCAAAGATACCCAGGGCGGTACCTTGTTTTTCCTTCGGGTACCACAAGCAAGTGTAGGCGACGCCTGCAGCAAAAGAAGTACCTGCCAGGCCGAAGCCAATACTGAGTAGAAGAAACGAGAGGTAAGTGTTCGCGGCAGACAAAAAATACATGGGTATCGCACAAAAACACAAGATGGCTGCCATCATCCAT
>CAZFQV010000610.1:0-1097 GCA_964521175.1 uncultured Sphingobacterium sp. | reverse complement strand
GGCATTGCTGAACAGCAGTGCGGCATAATCCGATTTACTTTGCATAAGGGATGCGGTCTCTTCATCAGCGATAAACTCGTGGATATGCCTGATCTCGTTTTTGTAGAGGTATATAACCGGGTTAAACCAGTTGATGACCGCTGTCAGCTCGATGAAAATGATATCGGCCGAATGAAATTGCCGGCTATGAACCTTCTCGTGATCAATAATGGTCGCTGCTTCCGGCAGATTCCGGTCTATTACCATAATATTGAAGAAAGAGAATGCTGCTCCTTCAGCGGATTTCAGGCTTGACTTTAGTGCGGCGAGCCTCAGCAGGAACCGGGTAAGGAATAATAAAGCGCCAGTCATATAGATCCAGAAAATAATATTTGAAACAGTCCACGCCGAAGTGTCTTCATTACCCACCACGATGGTTTCATAGATCTGCCATGAGGGGATAATGGCTGTTTCCCTGACTTTCTGAGTGATAAAAAGATCCCTGAACCAGTCTGTACTGATAAAAGGGATAATAAATGAAAGGAATATGCTTGTATTCAGGTAAATACGGTTCTGCCTGAAGAAAGTTTCATTCCTTAATACCAGTACGTAGAAACCCATGAAGAGCGCCAGGTACAGATTGGTCTGCAGAAGATAGTTCAAGCCATTCATATTATTTGCTTTTAAGTTTCTCAATCAGTTTTAAGATCTCATCGGCTTCTTTCAGATCAAGCTTCTTCTCCTTTACAAAGAAGGAGAACATGTTCTCGACAGAATTGTCTAAATAACCGCTCAGCAGCTTCCCTGTTGCAAAGCTTTTATATTCTTCAATACTGATCAGCGGAAAGTAGCGGTGGCTTTTGCCGAAAGCTTCATGGTCTATAAATCCCTTAGTCTCGAGAATACGGATGATAGTGGAGACCGTATTATAAGCCGGCTTAGGATCAGGCAGCTGATCGACCACATCCTTTACGAAACCCTTCTCCAGTTCCCATAATACCTGCATAATCTGCTCCTCGGCTTTTGTTAATTCTTTTATTTCCATCATGTCTTTGTTAAATGATCGTACTTGTTAAGTATACCTGATTCGAATGGGTAATACTAAATTAAAACTAATT
>CAZFQV010000609.1:0-1098 GCA_964521175.1 uncultured Sphingobacterium sp. | reverse complement strand
CATGCAGGATGCGGAAGTTCCGGTAAAGCAGGCCGCTGCCCGTATCTGTCTGTAAGGTGAAATCTTTCACCTTCAGGTCACCCAGCATCTCGTCTTTTTCGTCCTTTACAATGGAGCCGGACGAAACCGATTTGACATTTTTAATGTAGTCATCATAATATTTCTGAAGGTGTTTCTGCTTCTCTATATCGGGGGTAACCACCGGATCGTCAGGGGTCTTGAAGATCAAAATGGTACCCCAGGGACTAACAGCGACCAGGCTATATTGCTGATCTTTGTCGGTCTCGGTAAATCCCGGAGGGAGCTTCACGCTCACCGTGCTGTCAATTTTCAAAGGTTCCCATTCCTGGGAATAAGAAGGGCCCGCAAAAATCAGGGAGATCAGAAATGTAAATACAAGGATTCTTTTCATCTTAGGTTGTTTACCCCATCCTTGCAAGAAGTGTGCAATTATTCCATGGCCCTGGATTCTTTTAGCCTCCGAAGGCGAGATCAGCAAAAAAAAACACCTTATTCCAGCTTATCTAGCTCTGATTTCACGAATTCAGCAAGTTCTTTTACGTAAGCTGCACTAAAGTTAAATTCGATCCCTGCAGTTTCATAAATTTCCCTGATGGTCTTGGTATAACCTAATTTCAAGGCCTTCAGGAATTTTCTCAGACCTGTTTTTGGATCATCTTTATAATTTTTCCATACCGCTATCGCACCCAGTTGGGCTATGCCATATTCTATATAATAGAAAGGAACTTCAAAAATATGGAGCTGTTTTTGCCAAAGATTCTCCAGTGCTTCAGCATGGTCAGACCAGTCGGCAAAGTTATTACCGAATGGCTCGAAGATCTGTTTCCAGGCCTCTGCCCGTTCTTCAGTGGAATGGTCAGGATTGGTGTAAATCCAATGCTGAAACTGGTCGACCACCGCCACCCAGGGCAGCGTCTTTAATACATCCTTCAACTGATCCTTTTTAGCGCGCCTGAGGTCTTCCGCCTTATCGAAAAATACATCCCAATGATCCATGGAAATCAATTCCATACTCATAGAAGCCAGCTCCGCCACTTCCGAGGGGAAGTGTTTAAAATCATTTAACTCCAGATCGGC
>CAZFQV010000608.1:0-1101 GCA_964521175.1 uncultured Sphingobacterium sp. | reverse complement strand
GCTGTCCCCCGATTCCTAAGCCATCCGCTCCGGCTTTCATAAATTCAGCCAGATTATCTTTATTAACCCCGCCGGTCGGTAATAATTTTATCTTATCAAGAGGTGCTTTCACATCTTTGATATAAGAGGCTCCCAGCGAAGTCGCGGGGTATACCTTCACCATAGTCGCCCCGAGCTCCCAGGCCTGATAAATTTCTGTAGGCGTAAACGCACCGGGAAATATGGGAATTCCAGCCTTGACACAGGATTTTATAACGGCATCATTGATTATGGGAGTGACGATAAATTGGGCTCCTGCACCAAGAGCCCGTTCCAGATCGTCTTCACTGCATACGGTACCGGCTCCGATATTAAGCTCTCCGGCATACTGTTCTGTCGCATAACGGATGATTTCCGTTGCTGCAGGAGTGTTGAGCGTAATCTCAATGGTACTTAAGCCCGCATCAATAAAAACGGGTAGAATCTCCTTAATTTCTTCGAAAGTATTTCCGCGAATGATCCCGACGATAGGAATTTTCCCGAACTTCTCATTGGAAAATATTGCTTTACTCATTTGTTTATGCTCCTAATGATTTGAAAATCTGAACCTGGCCGGCGATTGTTGCTTTATCGATCAGTTCAGGCTCAATAAAGGTAATATTTTCATTCAAATCCAAAACTTTCGAAGCGGCTTTATAATGGGCATACAGATGCCTGCCGCTACAAATTATAATATGATTAGGATCTTCGTGGATGAGCCCGCTAAGTTCGGTGCCTATCAATAATCCGCTCAGGTAGAACGCATTCTCTTCCCTGGTAAACCTGGAGAATAATTGGCTGGTACGAACTGTAAAAATAGAATTCAGCAGATTAGAATTCAGCGATAACTCGACTCCCTTTTTAAAAGCAGCGATATTTTCCACGTTCTCAATATCAGAGTTCTTTATTATTGAATCTTTCAGGATGCTATACTCCGAAAGGATATTGTATACCTCACCGGTCATGTAAGTGCGAAAATCAATAATATTATCTTCGGACACGAAAATATGCTTGGAATGGGTCCCGGGGAAAATAAAGACGGAATCTTTCCCCGATATTCCTTTAACTTCAGGCAGGCAGAAC
>CAZFQV010000607.1:0-1109 GCA_964521175.1 uncultured Sphingobacterium sp. | reverse complement strand
CCTGAGTAAAAGCAATACCGAAAACGTGATACTTTGAGTTCACCCGTATAGTTTCGATCAAAAAACGCTCGATCCCATTGAATATAAGATAGATAGAAATCATCACACCGGGAACCTTAATTCGATGTCGGATTGACCATAGAAAAGCAAAAATAGCTAAGCCCATTAGAACCTCATAGAAAGGAGCAGGAAAAACAGGCAAAGGAAGTTCATGACAATAATTACCGGTGCATCCCGGAATGGGAACGCCCTCATTGATTACATTATGTGGATATTTAAATGACCATACCCAATCAGGTGCCCAGCTCAACCAAGCCGGCTTTGCTGCCGTATTCACGATACCCCAATCCCCATCACCGGCCAGATGACAGCCAATTCGTCCTACGGCGTAAGCCAGCATCAGGCCAGGCCCGGCAATATCGAGCATGTGTATCCATTTTATCCCGTATTTTTTTGCCTGGTAGAGTACTGCCGCGGCTCCCATAATCAGTCCGCGATAAAAGGTTAATCCGCTAAAAGATAGCAGTCCGCCAACAGGATCTTTTATAAAGTCATCCCAGTATTCCAGGTTATGGAAAATCTTAGCCCCCAGAAAGCCCCATACCGCCGCCCACATTAGCAAAGTTCCCATCAGTTGATAAGGATGAATGAGCTCCTTAACTACTTTGGGCTGGTTTAACTGTGCTTTTTTCTTCTCAGCATAAGATAAATAAGCGAATAGTGCGCCCACGATCAGCCCACCGAGAAAGTTCCCCTTCCCAGATAAAATAAACGCCTGGGGGTTATTAACAAAATCAGAATAGTGCAACAATCCTTCCAGCAGTTTAAACCCAATCAAAAAGCCAAAAAACGCATTTACTACTAATTCAATGAATGACGCCGGCTCGCCAATCGTAACCTCCCGGGTGAAGGGCTTTACCAGACCGAGCTTCTCCTTGCGTTTAAACTCCTGGGAAAGAGCCCAATATCCTGCTGCAAAAGCGACAGCAACAAAAAATCCGAAGGTCTGAACAGGAAGGGGAATAGTAACGCCGGTAAGGTATTCTATTAGATAAGTTATTGTGGGATGCTATGCCCAGCTTAAGCCCAAAGAGATCGCAGAGATTCCA
>CAZFQV010000606.1:0-1115 GCA_964521175.1 uncultured Sphingobacterium sp. | reverse complement strand
CGTGATAGCCGCCGGAAAAAGCGATGATTCCCGGTTTCCCGCTGTGGAGCAGCGAGGTTTTGAGGGCCGCTTCCACCGCGTCGGACCCGGAGTTGCCCAAAATCGTTTTACCCCGCCCCGCTTTCCAGCGTTCAAAGGTGAACGCGCTTAGCCGGGCGCACAGCTCGGCCTTGAGCGGGGTGGGGTGGACGTCCCCCATCGCGTGAAGGAGGTCATGGGCCTGGTGAACGAGGGCATCCCGCACAGCGGGATTCGTGTGGCCCAGCCCGCAGACGCCAAAGGCGGAAGTCCAATCGAGAAAGCGGTTGCCGTCCACGTCCCAGACGTTGGTCCCTTCGGCGCGCGCCCAGAAGATCGGAAATTCCGGGTCGCTGTAGGTCACATTGCGTGATTCATACCGGCGGAGCGTTTCCATCGCCTCGCGCGAACGGGGCCCGGGGATGGCGGTGTGAATTTCCGGAAGCATTGGCTTTTGTGGGGCCGTTTTGGCCGTTTATCCTTCTTCGGGCAGGGGAAGGTGATGGACCGTGCTTTCGTAGACCCGCTCGTAATGAGCGGCGGCGACGGGCCATGAGAAGTCTGCCTGCATGGCACGCCGCCTCAATGCCGCCCACGCCTTTTTGTCCGCAAACACGATTTTCGTCCGGTTGATCGCATCCCAAAAGGCCTCCGCTGTTTCTTCGAAAAAAACAAACCCGTTCCCGCTCCCCTGAGCAGGGGCCAGTTTGCCGCCGGTGGATGAATCTTCGGACGAATCGTAATCCTGGACGATCTGGTAAAGCCCGCCCGCCGCCCGCGCCACCGGGATGGCTCCGTATTTGAGCGCGTACATTGCCGTCAAACCGCACGGTTCAAAGTGTGACGGAATCAGGAACACGTCCGCCCCGGCGTTGATCCGGTGGCCGAGTTCGTCGTCGAAACTCTGCTTGAAGACAAACTTGCCGGGATACTTGCGGGAGGCCACCAGCAAATCCCGCTCGAAACGCGGCTCCCCTTCGCCCAGGACAACCAGCCGCACGTCGTCGGCCAGCAGCCGGTCGAGCAGCGGCACCAGCAGGTCGATCCCTTTTTGATCCGCCAGGCGGCTGACCATCGCGAATACCGGTCCGCGAGGC
>CAZFQV010000605.1:0-1118 GCA_964521175.1 uncultured Sphingobacterium sp. | reverse complement strand
CGCTTATCGAATCGAGATAACGCCGGGAAACACGGGCGGAAGCTTCATCCCCTCCGCCGCTTCCCCAAGAGGAAACAATTACCAATCCAAGCCCGTGCCCGGAAGGTCTTCCCCAACTAATTCACGCCACGTTGCCGCTCACGTCGTCGTCCAGCCACACCGGTTCCTGCTCCATCGGAAAGAACAGGACAGGGGCATCCTGGGCGTCGTCCACGTTTTCATTGGCGATCGGCTGCGCTCCATTTTTCTCCAACAGCGGCGCGCTGACCCGTAGCGACGAGGTGGCCGTGTAAAAAAGAACGAGAAAGACCATCACAATGCCCACGGGGCGCAGGGACCAGGAAGGGGAAGGAGTCGCCAGATGGCGGATTCCGACGCCGATCTTCGTCACCCACCGGCCCAGGGGCGGCTCCAGTGCCGCCGAAATTCTTCCCGCCGGGACTTCCACCAGCAGATACGCTCCCCAGGCCACGCCAAGTGCGGCGGCCACCAGGATCAACTGAAAACCGAGGCCGGTTTCCACCGAATTTTGTGCGGTCGAGCCGGGCAGGAAAACCCGGACCATGATCCGTTCCACGATGGGGTGCAACGCATAGAGCGAAAGACTGGCGGCTCCCATTTTGACCAACGGTTTCCACCGTAAAAACGCCCCGACCGGCCCAAATGTCCGCCCGCCGAGGATGGCCCCAAAGAGCAGCACCAGCGCGATCGATTCCCCCGTCTCGGTAAAAATGCCCAGCGGCGAATCGTAAGCATGGCCCCGGAGCCAATGCACGGCAACAAGGCACGCCAGGGCGCTTCCGCAAACCGCCGGAGATTTGATCCGCTCAAAAAGGCGGGGACGTTCCCCCTCCACCCACGCCAGCGCAACCCCGAGGCAGAAAGCATCGAGGGAATTGGAAATGGGCATCCACCGGAGAAAATCGCCCGCTCCACCGTAGACCACGCACGCCCGGTGTCCGATTGCCGCGATAAACCCGGCGATGAGCGCGGGCCAGAAACCGCCCCGGCAAACCAGGATCATCGCCAAAGGCAGAAGCAAAAGAAATTGCATCTGCACGGCGAGCGACCAGAAGTGGGAGAGCGAACCGGGCCAGTCGCCATAACGTGCGATCCAC
>CAZFQV010000604.1:0-1121 GCA_964521175.1 uncultured Sphingobacterium sp. | reverse complement strand
AGGCAATATTTGATCTCCGCTTAGACGATGCCAAAGCGCTCGTTCAGAATGAAAAAAGACTAAACCCGGATAACGGAATACCGATACTGCTCGATAACTATATAGATTATTTCACTTTGCTGACGTCGGAAAACAAAGCCGATTACACACGCCTGAAAACCCTTAAATCAAGCAGGCTGAATGCGCTGGACAGCTACGATAAAAGTTCTCCCTACTATCTTTTTGCTAAAGCGGAAATATACCTGCAATGGGGTTTATTGAAAAGTCGGTTTCAGGACTACCTTTCTTCGGGGCTAGACATTAAAAAAGCTGATAATCTGCTTTCAGAAAATACAAGCAAATTTCCTTCCTTTCTGCCAAACAAGAAAAGTATGGGATTAATTGACGTCATTTTTGGGTCTATACCTGCTAATCTTAAAGGGATTTTCTCGACTCTGGGCATCAGCGGGAACATAAATAAGGGCATTAAAACCCTGGAAAGCCTGAGCCTCTCCTTGCCAAAATCTTCCTACAGTTTTTATAAAGACGAAGTGGTCTTCTTTTTATGCTATATCGAGACAGATCTGGTACCTAACAAGGCCAATTATGGAAAAATAATGGCGCTTACTGCCACAATGGATAATAGCAGCCTCCTGAAAGCTTACTTACAGGGATATGTATCGGCACGCAATGCTAAAAATGACAGCGCAATCTCCTATCTCTTAAAACGACCCAAGGGAGACAGTTATATCAATTTCCCGGCTTTGAATTATCACCTTGGCAATGCTAAGCTTAACCGTATGGATAATGACGCGCCTGTCTATCTCATCAAATACCTTAAAGAATACAAAGGAATCAATTACGTAAAAGATGCCTATCTCAAACTCGCCTACTACTATTATCTCAAAGGGGATAATAGCAGATATCTTACATTCATAAAAATGGTTAAAACACAGGGGAATTTGTATGATGAGAAAGATAAACAAGCCTTAAAGGAAGCGAACGAAGCGGCACCCGACCCTGATCTTCTAAAAGCCCGCCTATATTTCGATGGGGGATATTTTCCGAAGGCTCTGGCACAATTAGCCGGTAAGGATATAGGTGATTTCAAGTTAAAAAGAGATCAGATCGAATTCTTCTAT
>CAZFQV010000603.1:0-1122 GCA_964521175.1 uncultured Sphingobacterium sp. | reverse complement strand
AACACCAGAAATCTGTTCCGCAATGAAAATTCGATAAGTTTCTCTACCATAATCTTCTAGTGCTGATGACCAGAGTGGTCTTCTTTTCCTTCTTTTGCAACAAGATCCATTTTGCATTCAGGACATTTACCAGGCTTATCACTAACGACTTCAGGGTGCATAGGACAGGTGTATGTCTTACCTGCAGTATGAATTGATGTAGAGTCAGCAGATTTATTTTTGTCTGATGTACTGTTTGAATTGCAAGCTGAAATAAATAGGGCAATGGCTGCTATAGCTGTTAGAATTAAACTTTTCATTGTGTTTATCTTTGTTAATTGTTAATTATTAATATGCCGTTCGGTTTTGCTCCTACAGTTATATCTTTTATTTTGGTATGGTTTGAGGCATTGATGACAGAAACTTTTTTCGCTAACTGATTGGTGACATAAGCTGTTTCACCGTCTTTAGTGAAAGCAATGGCATGAGCTCCAAGGCCGGTTGAAAATACATTTCCATGTACCCACGTATTAGTTCCGCTGTTAAGGGTCCAGTAGTGAACCTTGCCATTATCAGGATCAGTTACCCATAATTCGTTTTTGAACGCATTATGAGCCACACTTCCCGGCATAAATCCGAGAGCTATTGTTTGGACAACGGTATTTGAGATTATATCGATGACACTTACTGACTGTCCATCTTCATTATCCACGTACATTTTGTTATCTTGGCCCACCCATGCTGCAACAGGATTATCGCCTACAGGTATCGTGGCTACCCTCTCTTTTGTAATGGGATTGATAACCATTACGTTATCATTGCCACCATTTGCCACATAAGCTTTTGTTCCGTTTGGTGAGAAAGTAACTTCGGCTGGTTCCATTCCAACATTTATCACTTTTTTAAGCATGTATGACTGGGCATCATAAACCAGCACTTTTCCTTCCATTTCCATCTGTGAAGTCCAGATTTCCTTCCCATCGGGTGAGAAGACAGCGTTATGGTTCATAGCTGGCAACTCTAAATTTTTGATCATAGAACCCTTTTTGCCATCAAGTACCATGACCATTCCGTTCATATTTGGCATACCGCAGCATGTCCTGCGCTCAAATCTGTTCCTGGAATTGCTATGGAAAGATTATT
>CAZFQV010000602.1:0-1124 GCA_964521175.1 uncultured Sphingobacterium sp. | reverse complement strand
CCAGTGTTTCTTTACTTCTGTAACGATTATCTATTCCCGTCTTAAGTTGTGTCGAAAACCTAGTGTATCTTGTCCGTGCAAACAATATGTTTTCAAGCGTGTCGATCTCATCATTAACTGAGGATATGATACTCTCCCGTATATCATATTCCTCCAGAAAAACATTCAGGCTATCAGGAAGGAGGCGGTCAATTATCTCTTTCCGAATCAACTTATGATCATCAAAGATGGCAACTTTAGTACGCGAATTGCCAATATCAACGACCAGCTGCGCCATCAGGCATTTACGGTATTTAATATAGATTCAAAAATACTCAGGCCGTCTTCGTTACCCAAAATCGGATCTGCAGCTCTCTCCGGATGCGGCATGAGTCCGAAGACATTTCGGCCGGCATTACATACCCCGGCAATATTATTTAGGGAACCGTTGGGGTTTGCGCTTGCTGTAATATCTCCCGATTCATCACAGTAGTGGAATAATATCTGATCATTATCCATGATCTGTTTTAACACATCCTGTTCAGCGAAATAATTACCTTCGCCATGAGCTATCGGTATTTTCAATGGCCTGGCAGGATCGAGTGTGGCAGTTAGCAAGCTATTTGTGGTAGCAGGTTTAAGATAGATGTTATTACAAACAAACTTTCTATTCGTATTATGTAATAATGCCCCGGGTACTAATCCGGCCTCTGCGATAATCTGGAAGCCATTACAGATCCCCAGTACATGCCCACCCTTATTAGCAAATCTTATAACTTCCTGCATAAGCGGTGAAAACCTGGCTATTGCGCCGGAACGCAGATAGTCTCCAAAAGAAAAACCTCCGGGCAATACTATAAACTCTGCACCCTTTAAATCGCGGTCTTTGTGCCATAAACGCACGACTTCCTGCCCCATGATGTGTTCAAGTACATGAATCACATCTTCATCGCAGTTTGACCCAGGGAAAATAACAACTCCAAATTTCATAATAGGATATCATTTTAAAATCTTTAATCCGTTGCTAAACGAAAGAAAGACCTACATTACTTTATAAAAATCCTCCAAAAAGAAAGACTTTCATAAAATCAGTACAAATCTATTCAAATTTTGAGATTGCTGCGTCTTCTTAGTGTTAAAAAAGG
>CAZFQV010000601.1:0-1127 GCA_964521175.1 uncultured Sphingobacterium sp. | reverse complement strand
CCAGGTCGACCCGATCTGCCAGGCCAATCGCAAGGAATGCACGGTCACCGTGACCACTTCTTTGCTTGTGAATTTCACGTCGAACGCCTTAGCAAAGTTCTGTCCAAGGAAATGTGAGGTTCCCGCTTGCAAAGCTTTTCCGTCCTGCATCAAGGCCTCAATACAATAAGTATCCAGTGCACCGGCAAACCGTTCGCTTGCTGTTTTCTTTCCTCTAATCACGGGCAGAGCCATCCAATTCTCGGCAAAGTCAGTATAGACATCAAGCATCCGTTCCGCCTCTTGAACGGCTTCTTCGGAAGTAGCGTGGGCAGTATGCCCTTCCTGCCAAAGGAACTCGGCGGTTCTCAGAAAAAGGCGCGTACGCATCTCCCACCGAACCACATTAGCCCATTGGTTAACCAGGATGGGGAGGTCTCGATAAGATTGGATCCATCCTTTATAGGTGTTCCAAATAATCGTCTCCGAAGTGGGCCTCACGATAAGCTCTTCTTCTAGTCGGGCGTCTTCATCAACGACAATATTACCATTCCCATCATTCTTTAAACGATAATGGGTTACTACGGCGCACTCAGTAGCAAAACCTTCAACATGGGAGGCTTCCTTAGAGAAGAAAGACTTGGGGATAAACAAAGGAAAATAGGCGTTGCTGTGTCCGGTATCTTTAAACATCTTATCCAGAGCGGCTTGCATATTTTCCCAAATAGCATATCCGTAGGGCTTTATCACCATACAACCGCGAACCGCTGAATGTTCAGCCATGTCTGCTTTTGTAACAAGTTCATTGTACCACTGTGAGTAATCGTCTTCCCTGCTTGTTAAGCCCTTGTTCATAATTCAAATCGGAAAAAATTTCGTATATTTATTAAATGCTCTGTCTTAGCGACAAAGTTATAAAACTACATGATGTATTATAATATTTTGACGTGCAACCCTTGGTAAAACATGATCGTCATCATAATAGATATTAATTGATATTCGAAATACTACTGATATGATTAAGAGATTCACCTTTATGCTTACGATTCCTGCACTGATATTGCTTGGATCCTGTGCAACCAGTAAAAGCACAGCGCAGTTGGATCAAAACGACGATGTATACTACTCGGTGGCAAGTGCTAAAGAAC
>CAZFQV010000600.1:0-1129 GCA_964521175.1 uncultured Sphingobacterium sp. | reverse complement strand
AAGTGATTCGTGAACTCGCTAACAATGAGGGGCCGGCATTCCGAACTTACAATTTACCTAAAACGGAACTAAGCTATTATCAAACCCGCGACGGCTTGCAATTGCCGATGACGATCACCCTTCCCCTGGACTTTGATCCGTCGAAAAAATACCCGGTTTGGATATCCATTTACGGCGGTCCCGATGCCGGCACAGTTTACGACCGATGGAAAAGCCCCCTGGGCTATAATTATTGGTGGGCTAAGGAAGGGATTATCCAGGTCAGCATAGATAATAGAAGTTCAGGCCATTTGGGCAAGGGGGGAATGAACTTTATCTATCACAAACTGGGTAAATACGAAATTGAGGATTACATGGACGCAGCCAAAAGTCTGAAAGAAAAAGCTTATGTGGATCCAAACAAAATCGGGATAACGGGTGGAAGCTTCGGCGGCTATATGACGGCAATGGCTCTAACTTACGGAGCCGATGTGTTTACACACGGAATAGCCAATTATTCGGTAACAGACTGGTCATTGTATGATACCCATTATACAGAACGGTTTATGGGAACTCCAAAAACTAACCCGGAAGGGTATAAGATCACTTCCGTTATGACTTATGCGGATCAATTAAAAGGGATGTTGCGAATTATTCATGGGACAACTGACGACAATGTGCACATGCAGAACAGCATGCAACTCGTAAACCGTCTTCAGGATCTCAACAAGCACTTTGAGTTTATGGTATATCCCGGTGAACGGCACGGCTAGAGTGGCAAAAAGGCCCGGCACAGCACCCAGGAAACGGTCCGGTTTATCTATACCTATTTGTTGGGGAAGCCGCTGCCTGCTGAGTTTCATGATTACTGGAAATAAGCTGCTGCTGTCGCAGGGCTACATCTCGTGCCGGGGAGGAAGAAAGCAATACGGCGGGGCAGCACCGGGCCCTGCTAACAATTCCGGTTCCGATCAGATATGATTCTAAAATCAAAATAAACAAAACTCAATGCAAAACAACATCCCGGCACGCGATGGGCCACGAACGCCCGGCCCGGAGTTTTGCCTGTGAAGCTTCGCTCTTTCCTGATCTTACTTAGCTTTTGGTTATTGATTTCTCCTGCCTTCATCGTCTCGGCTAACGCCTCGGC
>CAZFQV010000599.1:0-1130 GCA_964521175.1 uncultured Sphingobacterium sp. | reverse complement strand
AATGAAGAATACATTTCAACAAAAGAAACTAATCCTTTCAGAACTTAAATAATAGGACGCACATACGGTTTTGGCCCAGACTGGCCTTCCTATCGGATTCCCCGGTTCTATTGAAGCGATAAAGTCTCGGATGGAGCAAATGGGATAGACGGCTGTCATCGCGAACGCAAACCCTTGCCATCTCGAACGCACCTGAGAGATCTTCCAGCAGCGTGCCCGCAATAGTCATTTAGAACTACTGTCCTAAGCTTCATCAGCGTTAAGCATAGCCGCCTAAAGGCCACAGATCTCATAAGATAATGACATAAACACTACTCCTACCTGTTCCGATTGTAAAAAAATAAAAAAATATTTTGCGCAGCTAAATGACTGCACTATCTTTACGTCAGGTAATTACATAAGATGAAGATACGTAGAGATATATTTCAAGCAATCGCCGACCCGACGCGTCGTGCGATATTGAGTTTGCTGGCCTGTCAAGCGATGACGCCCGGTGCTATTGCAGAAAACTTTGACTCTTCCCGACAAACAATTTCAAAACATATTCAGATTTTAACAGAATGCCAGCTTGTAAAGCAAGAGCACAAAGGGCGTGAAATATACTATCATTTTAATCCCGTAAAAATGAAAGAAGTGTCGGATTGGGTCGGTCAATACCAACAATTATGGGATAAAAAGCTCGACTCACTGGAAGGTTATCTGGCAAAAATTCAAAAAAAAGAAAAATAGACAATGGAAAAGCACAATACATTCAAACAGGAAGGGAACATCCTCATACATACCAGACTACTTGATGCCCCCAGGGACTTAGTCTGGGAAGTATGGACCAGCCCGGAGCATATCAAAGAATGGTGGGGTCCCAATGGCTTTTCGCTAAGTACGAAATCAATGACAGTAGCGCCTGGCGAAATTTGGGACTTTATTATGCATGGCGTGGGACGGGATTGGGATAACACGATAGAGTATCTGGAGGTCAAAAGGCCCTCGCTACTATCCTATAAACATTCGGGCGCAGAAAACGAAGATTATAACTTCAGCGTTTCGGTGTTATTTGAAGAGTATGAGGGAAAGACTTGGTGGATTCAAGTTATAAATGCAACACCTATGTTTTCGTTTAATTTTTGAGCGAA
>CAZFQV010000598.1:0-1133 GCA_964521175.1 uncultured Sphingobacterium sp. | reverse complement strand
GCCCAGCCCGCCATAACGGTTATGCTCCTCCGCCGTCACTACACAGCCTGTTTTCTTCACAGACTTTATGACGGCCTGTTCGTCTAAAGGTTTAATGGTATGTATATTGATGATTTCCACATCGATACCTTGCTCAGCCAGTTTCTCTCCGGCTTCGATGGCTTTCCACACGAGATGGCCGGTGGCAAAGATGCTGACGTCTGCTCCCTCATTGACCATCCACGCTTTCCCAATCTCAAATTTTTGATCGGGATCTGTAAATACCGGAACGACCGGACGTCCGAACCGGAGATATACCGGTCCGTGATGGTCCGCGATAGCAATGGTAGCGGCTTTAGTCTGGTTGTAATCACAGGTATTGATTACGGTCATGCCTGGTAGCATTTTCATGAGCCCGATGTCTTCAAGAATCTGATGGGTGGCACCGTCTTCGCCCAGTGTAAGCCCCGCATGGGAGGCACATATTTTAACATTCTTATCCGAATAGGCGATAGATTGTCTGATTTGATCGTAAACTCTTCCTGTTGAAAAATTTGCGAAAGTACCGGTGAAAGGGATCTTTCCTCCTATGGTTAAGCCCGCAGCGATGCCCATCATGTTAGCTTCGGCAATGCCCACCTGGAAAAAACGACCCGGAAACTCAGCGATGAAAGCATCCATTTTCAATGAGCCGATCAGGTCGGCACATAAGGCTACCACCTGGTCATTTCTCTTCCCCGCTTCCAGCAGGCCAGCACCAAATCCTGAACGTGTATCTTTTTTTTCGGTGTATGTATATTTCTTCATATTTAGAATAGCTAACCAGTAGGAGTAGGTTTAAAAATAATTCAGTATCCGGATTAATAGTCGCCGAGTGTTTCTTCTAATTGTCCTAATGCAAGATCTAGCTGTGCATCATTAGGTGCTACTCCGTGCCATTTATGAGAATGCATCATAAAGTCGACCCCATTGCCCATCATTGTTTGCATGAGAATCATTATCGGCTTAGACTTACTTGTTTTAGCTACCGCCAGGTCGAGTACCCGGATCACGTCGCTCATATCGTTGCCATTCATCTCAAGGACCTCCCAGCCAAAGGCTTCCCATTTGGCGCGCAGTTTGCCCAGCGATAGTATGAGTTCGGTAGGACCGTC
>CAZFQV010000597.1:0-1143 GCA_964521175.1 uncultured Sphingobacterium sp. | reverse complement strand
CGACCCTTTATCAGGCAGCCGCCTGGCAGGAGGCGTTAACGGTGGCCGAAGCCGGGGTCCATCAGGCGATGGCGCAAATCGACCAGCAAATGGAGGTCAATCCGAATATTTTCGTTTCAGGAACGGCGGGACTGACTACCTCGGGCACCACCTTTTCTCTTTCGCACGGGGGCGAGGGCAGCACCGGGGGAGAAGCGACCTATGTCCTCACCGGCACCTCTTACTTTCTCAAGGGGATGTCCCGGCCCTATTTTGTCATTAACTCCACCGGAACCGTCCCTCTCTATGGTCCGAGAAGCTTTGGTTCCGATAGCCGGGATGTTATTTTGCGCAAGTTGACCCTCACGGGGAGCAACCGTTTTGCGAAGCGCAAACTCGAAGTGTGGCTCCAGCCCGTCTACAATACCTCCCTGGCATTGACGACCGACGGGCTAATTACGCTTAATAATTATAAAATCGTCATCGACAGCTTCAATTCGACCGACCCAAACCGGTCGGATCCTTCGAGTATTCCTGGTGGAGTGGGGGTGCCCAGCAGTACTCTCGGAAAGTATAATGTTTCCCCCTACGATCTCAATCTGGCGCACATCGGCACCAACGCCCAGCTGATCAATGCGGGGGGGGCAACTGTCTACGGCGACGCGATGACGAACGGCGGCGTTGTCGGCAATGCAGACCATATCATGGGAACCATCCGTGATGACTTTTACCAACCGCTGGCCCCCGTGGTTGCGCCGGAATGGCCCGCCTCAGATATCACCCCCATCGTGGCGGCAAATCCGTCGATCACCTATATCAACACGGCGAGAACCTTGAACGGCGGCACCAAAGCCAGCCCCGCCCGTTACAAGGTCGACTATATTTCACTCTCCGGCAATGGCACCGAGTTAAAATTCGATTTCGGCCAGACAGACGGCAAGGCGGATCCCGCCAAAAGTTACGTCGAGGTTTATGTGACCGGCGATTTCAAGATTAGCGGCAATGGAGTCAGCACCGTCGTGAACGGGATGAATGTGAAAATCTGGGTTGGCGGCAATCTCGACATCACCGGCAACGGAGTGGCAAACGAAAGTGGGAGTGCACGGGCACTCTCGATCTATGGGATAACCCCACCGGCTAATACGACCCAGGACTTCAAAATTG
>CAZFQV010000596.1:0-1147 GCA_964521175.1 uncultured Sphingobacterium sp. | reverse complement strand
CTTCAAATGCCACAAATTCGCCCATCCTCGACATATCGATACCATAACAATCCGGGTACCTGATCTGTCGAGCCGATGATACCACAATGATCTTCTTCGGGCAAAGCCGATCCAGAATTCTGAGTATACTCTGCTTCAGCGTTGTACCTCTCACAATTGAGTCGTCTAACACCACCAGAGTGTCCTGATCTTTTCTTATCAGGCCATAGGTAGTATCATAGACATGGGCAACCATATCCTGGCGATCAGCATCCTGAGTAATAAAGGTTCTTAGTTTAACATCCTTAATAGCTATCTTCTCAATTCTGGGCGCTATACTTAACACCTCCTGAAACTCCTCGTCTGAGATCTGGTCTGCCCGGGTCATCAGCGTTTCCATCTGGAATCTCCTGACGTATTGTTGTATCCCCTCAACCATCCCATAAAACGCCACCTCCGCAGTGTTAGGAATATAGGAAAAGACGGTATTCTTTAAATCATGACCGATAGCAGAGAGTATCTGCGGACAAAGTAAATGGCCCAGCTGCTTTCTTTCATGATAAATAGAGGCATCACTGCCCCGGGAGAAATAGATCCTCTCAAAAGAGCATGATTTCTTTTCTTCCGGCTCGCGGAACTGCTCTTCAGTCACCGATCCGTTCATTTTAATAATCAGGGCATGCCCTGGCTTAATTTCTTTTACCGACTCTATCGGAATATTAAAAGCAGTTTGTATGGCCGGGCGCTCAGATGTAACCACCACAATCTCGTCATCCTGATAATAAAAGGCAGGTCTGATGCCCGACGGATCCCTCATCACAAAGGCATCGCCGTGACCAAAAATCCCACTAATAGTATATCCGCCGTCCCAGGTTTTTGCCGACCGTCGCAGGATCGAAGCCACGTCCAGGTGTTCCGCAATCTCATGGCTTATTTCAACATTGGATAGCCCATCCCCTTTATACCGATCAAACAGCTCCTGATTCTCCGCGTCGAGAAAGTGACCGATCTTTTCTAATACCGTCACAGTGTCTGTTCTTTCCTTAGGATGCTGCCCCAACTCAAACAATTGCTCCAGCAATTCGTCCACATTGGTCATATTGAAATTCCCACTAATAACCAGGTTCCTCGACATCCAGTTATTCTGGCGCAGGAAAGGATGGCAACT
>CAZFQV010000595.1:0-1152 GCA_964521175.1 uncultured Sphingobacterium sp. | reverse complement strand
AAGTGATATTTACGCTGATCCAAATCAGTCAGATCCCATCCATCTTCCAGGATATCACCTGCTACGGCAGTGTAGTTCCAGCACTTCAGATTCTCTCCTTTAAATGGATTCATCGAATATAGATAAAATGCGGAGCCGGCAGATTTGTCCCCAAACACCCGGTTACCTGCTTCCAATCTTATCCCATAAGTGTTATTGATCTTATCGAATTTTCCGTCTGCATACAATTCATAGGGGAGCGGACAGGCCGATCGTATGCCTTTTTCCTGTTTTGGGAAATGCGGGGAATTGAGAGTGTCCCGGTTAAACACGATGATCTCCTCGGCATTCAGCTTTTTGAAATTCGAGGGCTCTTCTCTGAATTTTGCGTTATTGATTCCTTCGAAAAAAGGTTCTTTCGCCAAAAACGCCGGACTTTCTATTTTTTCTCCTTTGTACGGGCGAAACGCAGAACTTAGGTCTCCACATATTGCACGTCTCCAGGTCGTAATATTCTCTTCCCTGATCTTCTTATTGAATTTTTGCTCTACAAAATTCTCCAGGAACTGAATGGAGGAAGTATGATCAAACACCTCTGAGCATACGTAGCCACCTCTGGTCCATGGCGATGCAATGATCATGGGTACCCGGTAGCCAAGTCCTAAGGGGGCACTCCTGAGCCTGTCAGCCATCGCCGACGGGTTCGTTTGTTGATCAATTGTGGCAAATTCCATTCTGGGGTCAATCGCTTCAGAAACCTTACCGGTATTTTCCCGATAAGGGTCGGGAACAACGAAAGGTGGCAGATGATCAAAATACCCATCATTTTCATCATACGTGAGAATGAAAATAGTTTTCTTCCACACTTCCGGATTTTCTATGAGGATATTCATCACCTCGCTTACATAGATTTCCCCGAACCAAGGCATCCCCGGGTGGTCAGACATATTTCCGGGAGCATGCAGATAAGACACCAGGGGAAGGTTGCCACTTTTAACATCCTGGCGAAATCGATGAAGTATATCGCCTTTCGGAATATTCAATTCACGTTCTATGCCGTTCTCATTATATTTTAGGAGCTCCAGATTATGGTAATCAGGATCATCCTTGTTCGTCGAAAAAGCTTTAGCAATTAAATTCTTTTCGTGTTTGCTGAGTTTCGCATATCTTTCA
>CAZFQV010000594.1:0-1172 GCA_964521175.1 uncultured Sphingobacterium sp. | reverse complement strand
CCTTTTACTACAGTTTGCCCTGAAGCAGATATTTCAGCCGAAGCGTTTCCCTTCGCCACAAATCCTACTTTAGCCGTATTATTAATATTAAGTCCTTCAACAGCGACATCCTGTTTAGAACTGATGGTCATCTTCCCAGTGGCATCCAGACTGATATTCCCGGTAGCTTTAAGCGTGATATCCTTAGGACTTTTAATTTCAATTCCCGATGACGTCATCTTTATTGAATTACTATTCTGGTCAATTATGCTTGCCAGTTTGGCATCATCATCCAGTGTCAATATATTTCCACCGGGTGTTTCTATTTTTAAAATCTTCTTTTCGTCGTCAAAAGATATTTTCAGCTTACTTTTTGTGACCAGAGCCTTAATATAATTATTTTCGTCTGATGCGCTATAAGCCGCTTTATTTTTTTTACTATATAAAGAGCCTAAAATTATTGGGTAACCGGGATTGCTCTCCAGGAAACCAATCACTACTTCATCGTTGATCTCGGGTAGAAAATAAGAACCTGAGTCAGCAGTAGCATAAAAATTACTCATCCTCGCCCAAAGACTCACCTGACCTTCCGCATTTGTCGCTAAGTCAACTTTTACCCTGAATTCATGCAGAGGATCTGCCGAGAGTTTGGTGACCACTCCTACCTGTAAACCGTGAATTGCGGGAACCTGGCCAGAAGCCGGGGAGTAAGAAAAGTCATTAAATTGAGCAATTGGTCGCGAGTCTAAGCCAAACTTCACCGTGGTGAGCCACTCTCCATTATCCAAATTATGGCTTACAGTCGACACGAAGGCTTTCCCGTTAAATCGATCACCCACTCCTTCAAGCTTTATCAGGTCACCAATTTTCACCAGAGAGCTACCTGTAAAAGTCACACTTCCCTTTACCGCTGCGAGTCGCATGCGTAGCAGGGAAGAATCTGCCCAGGTTTTTAAGGAAGCGGTACTCATGGGAGCACCAGAATTTAAGCTAAGTTTCTTTTGATTTAGTTTTCCGGAAAGACTTTTAGCACTAAGGTTTCCGTGAGCATTGAGGGTGGGTTCAACGGCGCTTGACTTAAGCATTGATTTTGTGCTGCCATCCCAGGCAGACGCTTCCACGGAGGGAGCCTGTTCTTCTGCGCTCAATTCGCCATCAAATGAAATTATAGCATCACCGAAGGCCACCCTCAG
>CAZFQV010000593.1:0-1177 GCA_964521175.1 uncultured Sphingobacterium sp. | reverse complement strand
CTATGGGATCGCTGAAAGCAAAGCTGTCTGCGTACCAAACGCGTACGAATTTGACTTGATTAGAAAACTGAGTCTTGAGCCCTTAAGGAATCAGAAAATTGAAAATCTCGCTTTGTCTAATCCATATTTGCTAAGCGTAAATCGCCTCGATGAGCAGAAATTAGTAAAGGCTCAAATATTGCTATATGCAGAACTGAGGACAGCAAATCCTGAGGTCAAGCTTTTTATTGTAGGTGATGGACCGCTTAGAAATTCTTTGATTCATTTTGCCCAAGAAAGGGGCTTGCAGGTTTATAGTGCCTGGGAAAGTCCTACCAATGAGATGACAGACTCGTCTGATGTTTATTTTCTTGGACTGATTGATAATCCTTACAGACTGTATCAATTATCGAAATGCTTAATTCTTACCTCGCAATATGAATCATTACCAAACGTAGTCATAGAAGGTCTTATTTGTGGTGCGACTGTTTTAGCCGCCGATTGTAGATTTGGTCCCAGGGAAATATTAAGTAGTGAAAATGATTATGAGATCAATTTTGACAATAGATATGGCCTAAATGAGTACGGAGTAATATTACCCGTACCATCTGAGCTTGAAGAAAATCCGATCTGGTCTGAATACCTGTCCAGGGTATTTAACAATAAACTTAATTTGAAATATAAAGAATCGGTACCCGCTCATATTGATAAGTATTCAAAGGAGAAGGTATTGGAAAAGTGGCTTAATCTATTGAATGATTAAATGCGAAAATCACACTTACTTTTATTGATCCTCAAGATTTTCTATTGCATTTATGGAGTATTTATCTTTGGAAAGATTACTTATCTCGGTGATGCGCTAGCTTATCTGAATTCACCCATAACGATATCTATGGGTGTCTTTAGGAATAACACCTTGCTTATATCGTCATTAACTGCCCTGCTAAAAAAGATCCTAATAGTTGATTTTTTTGTTCACTTATCCTATTGCCTGTTTAGTTTCTGGGGTTTGGTTCTTTTGATGAAGACTTTAAAGTGGAGCTTATATAAGGAGTATGTGCTTGTATTCTTTTTGTGTATGCCTAGTTTCGGTATGTGGACTTCCGTAATTTCTAAAGAATCTTTTACCAGTTTTTTTTCATGCATCGTAATCATTTGGATAATTAATCTTTTCAGGAAGGATTCTTTACGATTTTCC
>CAZFQV010000592.1:0-1178 GCA_964521175.1 uncultured Sphingobacterium sp. | reverse complement strand
AGTTATACCTTACATGCCTGGCATATACCCGATACCCTCGCCCTGCGGATTCGTTTTAAAATAGAAAATGAATCAGATCTGATAGCAGATAAAAAAGAGGATATCGACGCCTTTATCCGATGGTTGAGATCCAAAAGATATAGTGAGAGCACAATTAAAACCTATGTCAATGCAATCAGGTCTTTTCTTGTATTTTATAATCATAAACCCATCTCTGAAATCAATAATAAGGATGTGATCATATACAACAATGAATTTATTCTCAAAAATGGCTTATCGTCATCTTACCAAAACCAAATAGTGAACGCCATAAAATTGTTTTTTACCATCCAGACCGGCTTACGACTACAGCCGGAACTAGTCCATCGGCCAAAAAATGAAAAGAAGCTACCCAATGTATTAAGCAAGGAAGAGATAAAACTAATTCTTAGTGCGCCCAAGAATATTAAGCACCGGGCCATGCTTTGCTTATTGTATAGCTGTGGCCTCTGAAGGTCTGAAATATTAAACCTGAAACCCGAACACATCGATTCTCAAAGGAAGCTGATCATTATCAAACAATCTAAAAATAAGAAAGACCGGATTGTCCCCTTATCAGAAAAGATAATCACCCTGTTACAGGATTACTACCGACTATACCGGCCTAAAATCTGGTTATTCGAGGGTCAGAATTCCGGCGAACGATATAGTGAACGCAGTCTGGGGAATGTTCTAAAGCAGGCCCTGGCCCTGACCAACATCCGAAAGCCTGTCACCCTACATTGGTTAAGACATAGCTATGCCACCCATCTTTTGGAGTCGGGAACTGATCTGCGATACATCCAGGAACTACTAGGACACAATAGCAGCAGAACCACCGAGATATATACTCATGTCAGCACAAAAAACATCCAGAACATAAAAAGCCCCTTTGATGATCTGGATATCTAATTAAATTTTCGATATTTATTAAGGCTATTAATACTACCCAAACATCAGCTATATGGTTGGCTTTAGGTGGTTTTATGGCCGGTATAAATAAGTTATGTGCAAGTTGTAGACCGACCGAAACAGCATTAAGAATATGGAAAGAGGACTTTTTGAAAAAGCGTTTAACGACAATTTGAATAAGAACTTTGAAATTCGTTCTAAATATTTTGACTTTGAATTTTACGTTTTCAGCGAATTGGGAGGAACAG
>CAZFQV010000591.1:0-1188 GCA_964521175.1 uncultured Sphingobacterium sp. | reverse complement strand
GAGTATCCCACCCATGAATTAAACAGATTCCTTACCCTACCTTTCTTCACCTGCAGGGGCTGCTCTTCTAATCTGGAGTTGATGCGATCCGCTAAACCGGCGAAATAACCATCAGGGACGGTGAATCCTTCTGAATCACTCTGCGTACGAATATTTTCCAGGCTTATCCGATCATTTATTCTGTCGGAAAGTTGCTCGAAATAGTTTTCAGGCACAAAAAATTCTTCTGTATTCTCGAAACGCATCGATTCAATTAACACCCTGGTCTGCAGTCCCCTGGAAAGATCTTCAAAATAACCTGCGGGCACCATGAATGGACTTCCCTTTCCTGCCGCAGCAAGATTGGGTGCATTCTTTTGCCAATCGTTATCTCTCTCGTTTAATTCCATGTCTTTTGGATACTTTATATATACAAAGGTTTAATCTGTATTGGATAAATATTCCTCAATTTTTTTTACTGCAAGGTGGAAGGAAGCTTTCAGCCCACCAACAGACGTACCTAATATTTCCGAAATCTCCTGGTATTTCAGGTCGTCAAAATATTTCATATTGAAGACCAGTCTTTGTTTTTCAGGGAGGGTGAGGATTGCCTTCTGCAGTTTCATCTGTACTTTATCACCGTCAAAATATGAACTTTCTGCCAGGCTTTGTTCCAGATCAGACCCCACAACATCATCCAGAGAAATGCTCTTTTTCATGTTTTTGCGGTTTAGAAAAGTCATGCTTTCGTTTGTGGCAATCCGGTAAAGCCAGGTGTAAAGCTGAGAATCTGCGCGAAATCCGGAAAGATTCTTCCAGACTTTAATAAAAACCTCCTGCACCAGGTCGTCTGTGTCTTCGTGATCGATGACGAGACGCCGAATATGCCAGTATATTCTTTGCTGGTATTTGCCCAGTATCAGATTGAATGCTTCGTGACGAGTGGCTTCATCGGCAAATTTTTCCAATATTTCTGAATCGTCTGCCTGCATCTATTTTAGGCTTAAAGCCGCCCGCTTATGCAGGCTAAACGAAAAAACTATTTGCGCTTGATGACGCGCTGTACCGCCGCGACGATGTCGTCAGCCTCCAGCCCATATTTCCTCATAAGCTGATCAGGTTTTCCACTCTCTCCGAAACTATCATTTACAGCTACGTATTCCTGCGGCACAGGATGGTTTCGTGTCAGCACCTGAGCGATACTGTCGC
>CAZFQV010000590.1:0-1190 GCA_964521175.1 uncultured Sphingobacterium sp. | reverse complement strand
GGCGCAGCGGCGGCGTTTTGTTTCTTTTGTGCTGCAGCAAAAGAAATAGGCCCCCGCGACCAGGAACGGGATAAATAAAGTTATCTCCATATCGACTAATAAAACCCATCATATTATTAAGCCTTATCGTATTTCAAAGTCCAGTAATTTTAAATTCTCCAGGTAAGCTGTCAGCCGATCGCCAACTGCAATCTTTCCAACGCCCGCAGGTGTACCGGTGAAAAGAAGGTCGCCTTTTTTTAAAGTGATGTATTTTGAAACAAAGGATATCATCTTTTCGAACGGGAATATCATATCCTTAGTATTGCCTGTCTGAACGATATTTCCGTTAACTTCAAGTCGGAAGTTCAGGGATTTTAAATCAAAGTCAGACTTAGGCAAAAACTTACTGATCGGAGCAGAGTTGTCAAACGATTTGGCAAGCTCCCAGGGCAGGCCGTTTTCCTTATGCGTTTTTTGTATATCCCGGGCGGTAAAATCTATTCCCAGACCGATCTCATCAAAATAACTGGCGGCGAATTTTTCTGCAATATGCTTTCCTTCTTTGGAGATCTTCAGAACCAGCTCTATCTCATGATGGATATCGGTGGAAAACTCCGGATGATAAAAAGCCTTATTATCCTTCAGTACAGCGGTGTCAGGCTTCATAAATATCACCGGAACCGCCGGCATGGTGTTGTCGAGTTCTTTGACATGTTCGGCATAGTTGCGTCCTATGGCTATAATCTTCATACAATGTGATTTTATTTATAGTCGGGAGTTTGTCCCGCAGAAAAATTTAAAGCGAATATATAAAACTGCGGGGAAAGGGGTAGGGATTAGAGTATCGAAATCCGCTTGGTGACGATTTCGCTGCCTACGCTTACCCGGATAAAATAGAAGCCGCTATTCAGTCGGGAGGCGATATCAAAGGAAACAATATAAGGGTCGTCCCCGGTATCGAAATATTCCGATAAAAGTGTAGTCATTTCATTACCCAAAATGTCCATGATCTTAACGGTAACATTAGAGGCCTTATTTATTGAAAACGATAAATTCAACTGGGTAGAAACCGGATTGGGATAAACCTTAACGTTGGCGAGTATTTTATTGCCTGCAGCCATTCTGCTGGCCGGAGTACCGGGCACTCCCATGAGCTTATTCTTTCCTGGTTTAAACGGCACAAAATTGACCATCACCCCGTTTTTTAG
>CAZFQV010000589.1:0-1196 GCA_964521175.1 uncultured Sphingobacterium sp. | reverse complement strand
GCCTTTTGCCACATATTGATTGACCTGATCTTTTGAAGCTCTGTTAAAATCTTTCAAAAGATCGATAGCTTCCGTCAGATCTTTTATAATCTGGTCATAAACCTCTGCCGAGGTACTCTTGGCTTGATTAGGAACTTCAGTGGTCAAATATAGCGGCAGAATCTTTTCAGCTCCTGTGCCATATCCTTTTGCATAAAACTGAGCGAGGTAAAAATAAGCATAGGCTCTCATTGCCTTCGCTTGTCCCATAATATGTCTTTGAGTGGCCTCTGTGGGAGCTGCGGTTGAACCGCCCAAAGCATCAATTACAGTATTTGCAGCAAATACAATACGGTAATAATAACGCCAGGGCTTATAGGTTTCAATACGGGTTAAATCCTTAGGTGCAGTTAACCTGGCGATATTTGAGTACCAGCCATAATTCAACGCTCCTAATACCATATCCGAGGAAAGCATGTCACTGTAGATATCGTATCCCTTCTGACCAAAGTCATCATGGTCTAAGTCTGTACCGCCGGTACCTGTATTGTACATGGTGGAATAAAGTCCTGCTATATTCCCGTTCAATAAAGAGGGGTCCCTTTTGGCCGCCTCCGCAATCTGCTCGGCAGATAGTTGTTGAGAAGGTGTTTCATCTAAGAATTCCTTTTTGCAACCCACTACCATTGAAAGAGCAGCTACACTTAATATATATATATATTTTTTCATTGCTTTATTTCTTATTAAAGTTTGACTCTTAATCCTGCAGTTATCGTAGATAGCGGAGAATATCGATACATATCCGAAGCGCCTGATTCAGCAGTTGAGGGGTTAAAGCCGTCTCTGGTAGTATTCAACCATAGATTATCACCTGAAACCCATAAACTTACACCGCCGACACCCAAATTACTCAAATAGCGCGTTGGTATATTATAACCTAAACGAACATTATTAAGAGAAATATAATTTGCCTTGGTCACAAAACGGGAGGACGCTGACGCAACGTTTGCATCGGCATTATTTGAGAGTCTGGGGACATCAGTAACATCCCCAACATTTTGCCATCTTCTAAGAATATCTGTACTCCAGTTATTACCGCCAATTAAGCCATTATCCATTAATCTGGCGTAGGCTGCGTCATAGGAGTAGCCGCCAAAGCTATAAAGCATCTGTACGCCTAATTCAAGCCCTTTATACCCGGCCGACAAATTAAATGC
>CAZFQV010000588.1:0-1212 GCA_964521175.1 uncultured Sphingobacterium sp. | reverse complement strand
GGCTTCAGGGAGAAGATCACCGTAAACAACATGGTTGAATAAGATTTCGCTGCTTCCTTCCTTCACAAAGGTGCTTACCGGCCGGTGCAGCGCATCGAAAGTCAGATACAATTCACGGGTATCATTATCCCACATTCTCACCAGCCGTCCCATGACATCGGTAAAAACCCACCGCTTTCCCTTTTCCGCAGTATCGCCGTAAACCGGTGCACCCAGCAGATTCACATAGTTTTCTGCCACATTTCTACCTAACTGATCGTAAACCTTTGAGAATCTGCCCATCAGATCAGTCTCTGAAAAGGCGGAGATGATCCTGCCCCTGCCATCATCTTTTTCGACATACACCGGCCGGCCTAAAGCATCGCAGTACCTTACTTCCGGTGTATTATCATGCTTTACAGCAAGCCATGCCGCACGGGATCCTGTATCCGAAGGTTCAGGGCCCGAAGGATCGGGACTGCCCCTGTCGGCATACCATTGGCTGCCCATGACCGTATCATGAGCATCATACGATTTAGAATGCCATGCATCAAATTCTGCTTTCGTAAAAGTTCCGTCAGGCGCCTCAGTCCGTATGTTCCTGCCGAGAGGATCATAATATACAATAGAAGTTACCCCGGTTTCAACCAGCGCATCCTCCTTTTCATATTCAAATGTCGTACTGAAATACGGCTCATATTGCTTCACCGGGTTGCCCTTATTGTTCAGGATGGTACGGCCATTGCCGATCCAGCGTGGCTCGGCATCAACCTCTTCCACCTCGCACCTGGCCGTGTTCCAGCGCTTTGCTTTCCCCGGTGCGGCCTGCGTTTTGGTCATGATCACTCCTCCGCTGCCATCAGCATACACATAGCTTTCCTGCCAGCGCGAACTGTCATCTCCATGCTTTTCCCGTGTGTAGTGATGTACAAAATTGGGCTTGCCCGAATTCCTCCAGTTAAACAGATCGTACTCAATTCTCGTGGTCGGGGCGCTGAGGGTATCTCCCTCGCCTGCTCCTTCCTTCCCCATAACTGCCGACCTGATCACGAGTCCCAGCTCATCGGTCTCAACCGCCGAACGGTTAAGATTAGGATCTGTCAGCATGACCGGCGACAAGGTCCGGTAATCATTAACCGCAGTAGAAACATTTCCTATGGCATCTGTGGTGCTTATCGTCAGCAGGGAATAAGGATCATAGCTGATATAACTTTCATTGCCGAATACATCCCG
>CAZFQV010000587.1:0-1219 GCA_964521175.1 uncultured Sphingobacterium sp. | reverse complement strand
CTTAATGATAAGATCCATGGTACCGTCGCCGCCATCCCCCACAGGAAAACTCTCAGTGAGGCAATTTAAGGTGGACATTTCTAAACCTGTACAGATTGCAAGGGATGCATCTTCGGCGCTCAGACTATTTTTAAAAGCATTAGGTGCAACCAGAATATTCATAAAGTATAATTATTTTTTCAATTAGCTTGGTGTCGGATCGTGTAAAAAAATGCTGATCTGCAGTCCCGGAAGAATACAAATCAGCATTTTTTAAATTACCGAAAATACTTTTCGGATGTTCTCCTTAATCGTTTACCTCGACAATCATTTCAATCTCCACGGCAATATTTCCTGGAAGTCCATTCATCCCCACCGCAGAGCGTGCGTGTTTGCCACTCTCACCGAAAAGATCGACTATCAAGTCAGAAAACCCATTGATCACTTTGGGCTGGTCGGTAAAGGTTGGGGCACAATTGACCATACCTAAGACCTTAACTACTCTTTTCACTTTATTAAGGTCACCTATTTCAGCTTTCAAGCTCGACAGGAGCGCAATTGCCGTGAGTCTTGCTGCTTCCTGTCCGTCTTCAACACTAAGATCACCTCCCACTTTACCAGTCAGTTGAGTACCGTCTGGCCGATCGGGGCCATGACCGGAAGTATAGATCAAATTGCCTATACGGACGGTCTTAACAATACTTCCTGTGGAAGGAGCAGGAGTAGTGAGTTCAATATTAAGTTCCTTTAAACGATCCTCTACATTTACTGTGCGTGCAGGTGCCTCAGTCTGGGCAGGCTCCTGCTCTTTGGGGGTACAACTGGCTAATGCCACTGCTAAAAGGGCTAAAATTGAATACTTCTTCATAAATAAATAATTATAGGGTTTTTAATTGTTTACAATGTTAACTGGGTTTCCATCAAGAAAGCAGGAAACGTTCTTTTCCGCTATTTCCAGCAATCTGGTCCTCGCTTCTTTAGTTGCCCAGGCGATATGCGGTGTAATAATACAATTTTTTGCTTTAAGAAGTGGATTTTCGGGTGAAGGAGGCTCTACTGAAAGCACATCGATACCCGCACCAGCAATAATCCCATCATTCAAAGCGTCTGCCAGGTCCTGCTCTACCATCAGCGGTCCTCGGGAGGTATTCAAAAAGAAAGCACTACGCTTCATCTTGGCCAGCGAATCCTTATTGATCATCCCCTGAGTTTCAGGGAATAAAGGACAGTGAACAGTCAC
>CAZFQV010000586.1:0-1224 GCA_964521175.1 uncultured Sphingobacterium sp. | reverse complement strand
TAAACGATAAGATATATTTATTCTAAGATTGTAATCGTTTAGATTTATTTATACCGAATAAACCCTCCCGGATATTATAATATTTAAACCAGGAAGGATTGATTGCCGTAGCGCCCGGACTGTCCACCGATATTAATAAAGAGGCAAAGGGTTCATAGGCGACTCTTGGGGCAATAGCTCCCTTGACAACCAGAATTTTCTGTCGTTCTACATACACCCCGTTTGAGACAAAGTGGTGCGCACTGTTAGGACTAGCCCTCAGGGTAGTCAGCAGAAGCAGATTTGGCTCATCCAAAGTAGAACCCTCGACCTGGATAACAGCAGTGTGTCCCATGTTCCAATAGCGGCCGCCTCCATGTCTGATTTCTGTTTCCAAATAACGACCGACGTTTAGTGATCTAACCTCCCCTTTTACCCTGACTGGCTTTCCGTGCAATTGGTCTGTCTTCCCTCCTACTTCAAAATCAAAACTATTGCCCACTCCTGCTTTCTCTGCCATTTTATAAGCTTCAGGATCTGCGATAACCATTGCCCATCCATTTGCACCTTGTTTGATTAGTTCTTCCAGGAGAAAAGAGCTGTCACCTGATGATCCCCCTCCGATATTATCACCCATATCGATCAATACAACCGGCCTGCCTTCGTGCGCCATGGCCATTTTTACAGCCTCAGCGGGTTTGGGATTATTGAGACGGGTATCCTCGCGGGTATCCCATAACATGTTTGACAGCCGTTTGGCTTCTCTTTCTGCAAGTTCGGGATCGTTATTGGTTACCACAACAATAGCCGGACCCATCCAGGGAACGTCAGCATATTGATAACCACCGGAAACACTGGCCGCCAATATTTTAGGATTCTTTTCCAGCTCCTTGCTTTCAGTGGTTATTGGTAATAATGGTTTCATAAATGTGCTCTGGTAAGCGATATTATACACCATGGGGGTCTTTACGACGGCCTGTACGGGCCTGACTTCCTTCCTGACCATTTTAGACATGATCTCTGCTGCCTGCATCCCTCTATCATAAGTGTCGAGGTGCGGATTTTCTTTAAAGGTAATCAGCACATCAGAATACTTAATAATTTCTGGAGTGATATTGGCGTGAAAATCATGAGTCACTATAATCGGCATTTCCGGGCCAAAGGCTTCTCTTACCCTTTTGACTATCTCCTGATCCCCACTGGGGTAATCGTCGACGATCATTGCTCCATGCAGGTTGAGGAGTA
>CAZFQV010000585.1:0-1227 GCA_964521175.1 uncultured Sphingobacterium sp. | reverse complement strand
TTTACCGCCCCCCTTTACATCGGGATGGTGTTGTATCTTTACCGGGCCATTTTCAGCGAACCCCATCCCAAACCGGAGAGCGCGGAGAGCGGAAACCGGAAACCGGAGAGAGAAGAAGCGTGAATTGGAGCGCCGCCCTTGGTCCCGCCATGGCGCGCAACCCCCGGCCGTCCAGGGGCGAACGGCCCTGCCGCGCCCCGCCCTCTTGCCTGTCGGCGTGTTCCTCCTCGCGCGCGCGAGCGTTCTTCAATCCGCAATCCGCAATCCGCAATCCGCAATTGCCGTGACCGTTTCCCGTTGGAAGAGATTCCGGTTCCGCCTCGAATGGCTTCTTTGCGCGGTGGTGGCCTTTGTCATCCCCCGGCTGCCGAGGCGGCTTTGCGTCGCGCTCGCCAATGCCGCGGGGGCGCTGGCCTACCGGTTTGACCGGCGTGGCCGCATGGTGGCCCATGCCAACCTGCAATGCGCATTTGGGGGCCGCTACAGCGAACCGGAGCGTGCCCGGATCGCCCGGCGTTCCTACCAGAATTTTGCGCGAACCATGCTCGATCTTTTCTGGGCGCAACGGCTTACCCCGGCCAACTGGGAAAAATATATCGAAGTAAAAGGGGACGTGGCCGAGTTCCTCTCCAACAGCGGGGCACATGGCTCCCAGGAGTTGCAAAAACCAGTCCCCCGGAGTGAGGGGGAAACCGGCGGCACCCGGGGACGCCACGGTGCCATCCTGATGTGCGTGCACTGGGGGAATTTCGAGTGGGCGAGCCTCGCCGTCGGATTTCTGGGCGTCAAAACCATGATCGTCGCCGAAAACTTCAAGAATCCCCGGCTGAGCACGTTTTTCAACGGGGCGCGCGAGGTGTCCGGCCACCGCATCATTCCCCAGGAGAACTCGATGCTCCGGCTGCTCAAAGTCGTCAAACGCAAAGGGGCGGCGGGGATGTTGATCGACCTGACCTTACGGCCCGATCAGGCCGCCGTGGCGATCGACGCCTTCGGCCACAAGATGTCGGTCACTTTTCTTCATGGCGTCCTGGCTGGCCGGGGGGGAGCCCTTCTGGTGCCTTTCCACGGCGAATCGCTCCCCGACGGGCGTTGCCGCGTCGAGATGGATTCCCCGCTTTCCTTTCCCGCCGGAGCCAGCCCGAGCCCGCAAGAGATCGCCCAGCTTTGCTGGAACCATTTCGAGCCGCGCATCCGGGAACGCCCCGAGCTTTGGATGTGGGCCTA
>CAZFQV010000584.1:0-1230 GCA_964521175.1 uncultured Sphingobacterium sp. | reverse complement strand
CGGGCACGCTGTGAGAAGATCCTTCACGTACGTTCAGGATGACACCTTGGGAGGGTAAAGCGCTACTCCCTTTTGTGTCATGCCGAAAGTGCTCCTTCAGCGCTGAGGGATCTTCTCTCAGTTGCTCGTAAGCTTTACCGGGACATATCATTACGCTGTAGTAAGATCCCTCGCTGCGCTCGGGAAGACACCTTGGAATGTCCCGGATCAAGTCTGGGAAGAGCCAGTTAGCAACAGTTTAAGAGACCTGTTTTTATAGCTTATTGTGGCTCCGTAATGATGAAGAATGTCGCCGCCTACCACGCCGATTACCGTCGGTAAATCGAGCGTTTGATATGCCGTATTGATAGCACTCAGATCAAGAACAGCAATGGTTAAGTTTTGAATGTATAGCCCGCCGATTTCAAATGAAGGGACAACGATAGTGTGACTTTCCATAGAATTGGTGCCCAGGCCGGTGGAAAGGCGATCGGAGATCAGAAGATGCTCTGATTCAATATAATTTTCGACCATAGACTTATCCAACACCGTCCTCGAGGCGCCCGTATCCAGCACGGCCAGAAATTTTTCTCCGAAAACAACAACTTCCACCAAAAGGTGGAAGCCATCGTCCTCGAGATTGATAAGTTCTAAGGGAACTATAGAATGATTCATACGGATTCGTGCTGCCGAAATTAGATCAGCTTAGAATCGCGTAATACGTTGTTCATCGTTCTCACTGCATCGGCGCTCTTGTTAAATTGAGCCTGCTCTGCGTCGGAAAGTTTGAAGTCCATAATTTTATCCCAACCATTTTTCCCAAGAATAACGGGAACTACCAGGGAGATGTCTTTCTGACCATATTCTCCATCGAGGGCAACACCGCATGAGATCAATTTCTTTTCGTCACGCATGATGCTTTCCACCATTGCTGCAGTTCCTGCTCCGGGAGCATACCATGCAGAGGTGCCAATGAGTTTTGTTAAGGTTGCTCCGCCTACCATTGTAGAAGAAACCACCCGGTCTTGTTGTTCTTGTGTCAGAAGCTGAGTTACCGGAATGCTGTTCCACGTTGCGTGGTGAATCAACGGGATCATGGTGGTGTCACCGTGACCTCCGATTACAACCGCATTCAGGTCGGCTGGAGAACATCCCAGTTCAACACTTAGATAATATTTAAATCTTGATGAATCCAGTGCTCCACCCATACCAAGAATACGGTTTTTGGGTAGGCCTGAAGTTTTAAGGGTA
>CAZFQV010000583.1:0-1238 GCA_964521175.1 uncultured Sphingobacterium sp. | reverse complement strand
AAGATCAGCGCCAGGGCTTGTATTGCATCCGTTGCGGTGCCTGCCTGAATGCTTGTCCGGTTTATAAAAATATTGGTGGTCATACCTATGAAACTACTTACAGCGGTCCGATAGGTTCGCTCATCACCCCTCATACTGAGGGGATCAAAGAATTCAAACATCTTAGCTATGCTTCAACTCTTTGCGGAAAATGTACGGAAGTATGCCCTGTTAATATCGACATCCATAAAATGCTGCTATTCAACCGCAGAGACGCGGTAAGTGGCGGCCATGGATCAAGCGCAGAAGGCCTGGGCTGGAAAGCATGGAAGCATGGGATGATGAAAAGGAAGTGGATGGATATGATGGGTGGAAAATGGAAAAATATACTGATGAAAATCTTCTTCAAAAAAAGCTGGGGAGCGAAACGTACGCTTCCTGAGGTAGCGAAAGAATCATTCAGCAAACAGTGGAAGGAGAAAATCAGCAAATGAACAAATGATTTGTCGATTTGACAACTTGTCGACTTGTCAATTAAAGGCTGCTTCATTTGTGGTTTGATCGTAATATAAAATTAAGGCACGTCACCCTGATACCTAATACCTGACACCTAAAATGACCTTCGACCGCCTAGATCTCACTGATTCAGCACTACTGAATATATATAAGCATCTGCTAAAGCCGCGGATGATTGAAGAGAAAATGCTCATTCTATTGCGCCAGGGGCAGATCGGAAAGTGGTTTTCGGGGATCGGGCAAGAAGCTATTGCTGTAGGCTGCACCCTGGCTATGCATGCGGATGAATATATTTTACCGATGCATCGGAATCTCGGAGTATTTACAAGCCGTGAAATCCCTCTATCACGGCTGATGGGCCAATGGCAAGGCAAAAATTCAGGGTTCACTCAAGGCCGTGACCGCTCATTCCATTTCGGCAGTAAAGAATTTCACATTGTGGGTATGATCTCTCATCTAGGTGCTCAATTAGCTGTGGCAGATGGCATCGCTCTTGCCGATGTCATAAGAGCCGATGCTAAGGCGACGCTAGTTTTTACCGGTGAGGGAGGAACCAGCGAGGGTGACTTCCATGAAGCGCTCAATGTCGCTGCCGTTTGGGATCTGCCGGTGTTGTTCGTCATTGAAAATAATGCCTACGGCTTATCTACTCCAACTCATGAGCAATACCGCTGTAAACAGCTGGCCGCCCGGGCTATTGGCTACGGTATCGATGGTTATCGTATCGATGGTAATAATATTCT
>CAZFQV010000582.1:0-1240 GCA_964521175.1 uncultured Sphingobacterium sp. | reverse complement strand
TCGCCACATGTCGCGGCAGACGGTTTTTATCGATTTGTTTTAGTGAGCTCATTCAATATGATCATTCCCAAAATCTCCCATCACGTAGCGGGTTTTATTTAAAAATTTCGAGATGCAAAGTTACGACTTAATTACATTATTCTGCTAAAGGTCTTGCAGCAAACGCTAACAATAAGAATGAAGCAATTTTACCAATAATGAACCGGGCTTTTTTTACCCCGGTATAGTTGTTTAGTGCGAGCCAGGGTGTAGGTAATGCTGATCGTGGTAAACATATAAGTGTCTCTTTGGTAATCGCTAGGTTTTAGGATCATAGGGTCGGGGTCATCCTGACTGAAACCTTCAAGGTTGTCTGTGAATGCTTTGCGGTATCCAAGTTCGCCGATTAAACTAAAGTTTCCGATAATATTATATTTCACACCGAAGCCAAGAGGTATACTCAGACTGATTCTCGTGCTATCGCTTTTCAGTTGGCTAATCTTACTAGGATTGAACTTCACACCAGCAACACCCCCAAAAATAAATGGGCTTAGGCGCGGGTTTCTATAGCCGGAGCGGTCCCCGGGCCGGTAGTCAAAAAAATTAAACTCCATCATGACTGCCAGCTCATCCAGGTTTGACGTGAAACTACCCGGCAGTAATTGCGGATCACTCCCCTGAATTCCTCCATGGGTATAATTGAGTCGAGCCGTCAAATAACCATCAAAATTGCGCTTAATAAGTACGCCATAAGCGAAATCTGTGAACTTCAATACCTCGTCATTCAAATCTCCAATATACCCAGAACGACCTCTCGAAATACCCGCCTCCCAACTCTGCGCCGATGCAGACAGGGTTTTAATAATAAAAAAGATGATAAGAGCTAGTCGATGCATTCAATATTAAAAACAAGAATTCTAATAATTACGGGTATCAATTCCCCAGAGTAACTTGTTTCTTAACGTGGATAAATAATTTTCATTATTCAGCCGGATAAGATTGATGCCGAAATTGGCCCTGCTCACCCTGATCCGAATGGAGCTGTCGATGACTTCGGTGCGCGAATCGCAGGTCACCAGATACTTTGAACTGCGCTCTTCGACCTCAAAAGACAGAATATTGCTGTCGGAAATCACCACCGGCCTTACATTCAGATTATGCGGGGAGATAGGCGTAACCACCATGTTTCCGGATCCCGGCAGGATGATTGGTCCGCCGCAGCTCAGGGAATAAGCCGTAGAGCCGGTTGGGGTAGCAACAA
>CAZFQV010000581.1:0-1243 GCA_964521175.1 uncultured Sphingobacterium sp. | reverse complement strand
CTTGACTATCATTCAATACGCGAAAAGTATGGTGATACCGAGGCTATGGAGGGCTTGAAAGATGTGATTACGAAGTTAGCAGACGAGCTGGAGAACTTAAGTTACTATATGACTATTAATGATAAGCCAAAGCGTCTCTTTCATTATAAGGCTGAACTAGAGAACCTTAAGCTTAAAATTGATCGGGTTGAGCAAGCAGGATTTAACGCATTGGTACTTAAGAAGATATTAATTAATATTCGGAATATGACTAGTCGGATCCGAAAGATCTACGGCTATTTCGAGAATACCAAATTGTCAGGTACGAAACGAAGCCCTGAAGAGCTTAGTAAGTTCGTAAATCATCAGGGATATGACCTTAAAGTATTTCGCGAAAATCTTACACCCGGATCGTCCATCTTCAGGCATGCTATAAGGGTAGCACTAATGTGTTTTATAGGCTATCTTGTTTCGAAATTGTTCCCCATCGGCCATCATAGTTACTGGCTTCTCATGACCATTCTGGTCATCTTAAAACCAGCATACAGCCTTACTAAGGAGCGCAATATTCAGCGCCTGGTTGGCACTATTTGTGGCGGACTGGCAGGCGCCCTGATTTTGATCTATGTAAAAGATCAGACTACCTTATTCATCTTATTACTTCTGTTTATGATCGGTAGTTACAGCTTCCAGCGGCTGAATTACATCGTCAGTGTATTATTTATGACACCGTTAATTTTAATCCTGTTTAGCTTTTTAGGGGAAAGTAGCATGGCTATCGCGCAGGAAAGGATCATCGATACCTTTTTGGGGTCTTTCATTGCGCTCACTTCCAGCTATATCATTTTGCCGAACTGGGAATTTTACCAAATAAAAAAATACATAAGAGAGGCGCTTATTGCAAATTATGAGTACCTCATGAAAGTGGCTAATGAATTACTGGGGAAGCCATCCGACGTAATGGCCTATAAATTGGCTCGAAAGGAGGTTTACGTCAGTGCTGCAAACCTGGCAAGTGCATTTCAGCGGATGCTATCGGAGCCAAAAAATAAAAGACAGAAAAATTCCGATATTCACCAACTGGTCGTACTCAACCATATCCTTTCCTCATACATAGCAACCCTGTTTACTTATCTGCAGCAACCAGAGCAACCTAAAGTTAATGATCATCACATTAAACTGCTGCGCAAGTCTTTATATACATTATCTGAAGTCATAAAGAAGATTGATGCTACGGACTTCATGCCCTACGATATAACGGAGT
>CAZFQV010000580.1:0-1244 GCA_964521175.1 uncultured Sphingobacterium sp. | reverse complement strand
GAGTTTGACCTTCTGACCAAGCTAAATTTCTGCCTGGAGAATGATTTTGAACGTTTGACTTATACCGAAGCGATTCAAATCCTTAGAAACTCCAAACCCAATCAAAAGAAACAGTTCAAGTATCTCATTGATGAATGGGGTGCTGATCTGCAATCAGAACATGAGCGATACCTCGTTGAAAAACATTTCAAAAAGCCGGTAATCCTGACAGATTATCCCGCAGAGATTAAATCCTTCTATATGCGTCTCAATGATCCAGATCCGGAAGGAAAGATAACTGTACGTGCGATGGATATACTTTTCCCGGGTATCGGTGAGATTGTGGGAGGCTCACAGCGCGAAGAACGACTGGACAAACTCGAACAGCGGATGCGTGACCTGGATATTCCCGCTGAGGAAATGTCGTGGTATCTGGATACCCGGAAGTTCGGCACCGCTCCGCATTCTGGCTTCGGACTTGGTTTCGAAAGACTAGTGCTCTTCGTTACCGGCATGACTAATATCAGAGATGTAATTCCTTTTCCACGCACACCGAAGAACGCTGAGTTTTAGCCAGGATTTCGTTTATCCTGAATCTAATGTTAGTGCCATGGGAAATTTTTTCCCAGACCTGCCTGTGTCCACCACATTACGTCCGTGCTAGGACATGAGGCATCCTGACGAAACCTATAAAAACCTTATTACCCGAAATGTCTTAAACAACTAGTGAGGGGGTACAGGATCAGGTCCGGGAAGATCCTCTGTTTTTGTTTATGGTCATTTAATTTTAGTATTTTTACCTATGCTTGTCAAAATATATCCCGAGAACCCCAATGAAAAAGCAATTCGCCAGGTGGTTGATGTTCTTAAAAAGGGAGGGATCATTATCTATCCGACCGATACGATCTACGGATTGGGCTGCGACATAACCAATCAAAAAGCGATCGAGCGAATTTGCAAGATCAGAGGAATCAGACCTGAAAAAGCCCACTTTTCTTTTATATGTTACGACCTAAGCCATATTGCAGACTATACAAAACCGATCGATAATGAAACCTTCCGGTTTTTAAAGAATACCTTGCCGGGTTCGTTTACATTCATTTTCAATGCTAATAAACACGTACCGCGCCTACTTAGCTCCAATAAAAAGACCGTTGGAATACGTGTTCCTGATAATAATATCGCCCGTAGTATCGTAAAGATGCTGGGTAATCCGATAATCTCCACCTCCATCCATGATGAGGATGAGATAATGGAATATTCAA
>CAZFQV010000579.1:0-1245 GCA_964521175.1 uncultured Sphingobacterium sp. | reverse complement strand
AAATTATTATGGCGCTGGCCCTTCGAGTCTCACCTGGCGCGAGAACCAGTTCGACCTGATTTTTAAGCCGGGTTCTGTCGGCGATCCGGCGGTGCTGCAGCGAACTAATCCGTCAATGGATTATCTGAAGATAGTTAACGAGGTGACAACAGGTAAAGCTGGAACAGGTGACAACGTGTATGCTTTTTCGGCACCCTTTTCGGATCTGGTGTACGTCCGCGGAACTTACGGGATTGATCTTAAAAAGGATATTTCTGTGTCAGTGCCGGATCCGGCCTATGACCTGGCGGTTCAGCTTCGTAACTATCTCGGTGCCGCGGGTATTCCTACGGCGAATGAAGCCTCAACCACCCGGATATTATCTTTGAATAAGAATGACTTTCAGCCTCCGCTGAAACTAATCGATATTTATACCTCGCCGACTCTTGATAAAATTATTTATTGGTTCAATCAAAAAAGTATTAACCTTTATGGCGAGCACCTTTTGAAAACATTGGCCTGGAAACAGGGGAAGGATATTACAACGCCTGATGGCGTAACGGTTATTACCGACTTTTGGGAAAAACAAATCGGAATAGATGCTAATGCGCTGAATATTTCGGACGGCAGTGGCCTATCACCGGCAAACCGGGTGACGACATTGGCTATGGCGCAAATCCTGCAATCGCTAAAAAAAGAATCCTGGTTCGATAGTTTTTATACAAGTCTGCCGGTGTATAACAATATGAAAATGAAGAGCGGAAGTATTAGTGGAGTAATTGCTTATACAGGGTACCAGACCAGCTCCTCGGGAACGTCACTAGTATTTTCTTTCATTGTCAATAATTATAGCGGAAGCAGTTCTGCAGTGAGACAGAAGCTGTTCAATGTGCTGAATGTGTTGAAATAAAAAAATAATGATTGCTCAATTTATGCTTAACTTGTATTATACACCTGTTTAAAAGGAGGTTAATATGAATCTAGTTCAAAAAATTGAGCACTGGGGCGATGTGCATCACGCCAAATGGCTCGACATGATCCGGATTGTTCTGGGGCTGTTAATTTTAACCAAAGGTATTTCTTTTGCCAGTGATACAGCCGCCCAGCGTGATTGGATGGTTAACAGCGGCACGTTCGCTTTTTCTGGCTTGATGGCGATGGTGGTGGTGCATACCGTGGCATTGGCTCACATTGTGGGTGGCGCTTTGATTGCAATGGGGCTGATAACCAGACTAGCGGTGGTCGTTCAGATACCTATACTGCTTG
>CAZFQV010000578.1:0-1249 GCA_964521175.1 uncultured Sphingobacterium sp. | reverse complement strand
TCGGACTGAGGAAGGGCAAATTTGGCTTTATTGAAGGCTATGCCCAGGGCTTTTCGGGTGCCGGTGGCGGCAAGATCACCGGCGATCAAAAGATCGAGGTTGAGCTGACCGTTCGTGACGGCAATGTGGTGTATGACCTGAATGGCCTCGCAGCAACTGAAATAAAACGATAGTAAATCAGTATTTCGAAAGTTTACTGAAAAATTGCTCTCGTTTAAGATAAAGTGATTGTCTTACCTAACAGCAGAAGACTGACCGTAGCATGAATTCAAAAATAAAATGGAAGGAGCAACTCTCCTTCTCCAATATAATCACCGGCATCCTGATCGTGTTCGTGCTGGGTATGCTTTTTAGCGCCGACTTCAAGGGGCTGGTGATACAGAACCTAATGAAAATAGGTCTTTTTCAACCTGAAATACTAAATAGTAATGCCGATCAGCTAGCTGAGATCAATGCAAATGAGGAAAACAAACAAGTTCAATTCAAAAGCCCGAATGAAGAGATCATAACACTGGCGGATCAACAGGAAAAGGTTGTTTTCATCAATTTCTGGGCAACCTGGTGCCCTCCCTGTATCGCAGAAATGCCATCCATCGACAAACTGTATGGCGAATTTCGCGACCATGAGCAGGTGACGTTTCTGATGGTGGATGTGGACAATGACCGGACAAAATCGCAGAACTTTATGGACAAACGAAAATTTTCATTACCTGTTTATACACCCAGTGGCCCTATCCCCTCTTCGTTTATGAGCGGGTCGATCCCTACCACGCTGGTTCTCGATAAGAAGGGTAAGGTTGTTTTCAAGCATGAAGGAATGACTGATTTTTCAAACAAAAAGTTTAAGGCTTTTCTGAGCAAGCTCGCAGCTGAATAAGCAGAGCATGAAATGGACTGCCTAATACTCTTTTTATCCACGGACCAGCAGCATTTAATCCCTAATTATTTAAATAAATCACAAAGTATCTAAACGAAGTGTCGACCTTTGCTCATAATTCTAAACTTTAGACCTATATTCAACAGTAATTTGAGCTATATCATTTACTTTCTATCATTTACAGCTCATTATCTTGGTCTTTATAGCTCAAATAGTCAGAATTTTAAGCTATAAGAAGCGATCGTTGAGCTATATCTCAGATACAAAAAAGGCACAAGCAGGCAATTTGTATAGAGCTCTATATACCGAAAATAAATTTCGTATCTATTTCTTCTCCAAAAGATAAATAAAACTATAAGAATAGTTTACAAA
>CAZFQV010000577.1:0-1257 GCA_964521175.1 uncultured Sphingobacterium sp. | reverse complement strand
TCGCTGTAGAACACGTGGTTTGCATGGGGATTTGCTGCCGGACAAGGGCGTGCCGGGCGCTGGGCCTGAGCCGATCCACGGCGTATTACAAAACTCAACAAGCACCCGCCCGATTGGCCCAGGAGGCCCTGGTGAGGGAAGTATCCAAGGAGAATCCGAGCTTTGGGTATCGAAAAGTGACGGCGATTTTGCGCGAACAGCACGCTGAGATGGTCAATGCCAAGCGGGTGGCGCGGCTACGTCGCAGGGATGGCCTTCTTGCCTCACGCCGCCCCGGGAAACGGCGTCGGATCACCCCCGAAAGCGCGGAGCGGCGGACGGCAACGCGTCCGGATGAGGTCTGGAGTTATGATTTCATTTCCGATGTGACCACCGACGGCGTGAGCTTGCGCATTCTTTCCATCATCGACGAATACAGCCGGGAATGCGTGCTCCTTCGGGCAGCGCGGAGTTTCCCGGCTGTGCGGGTCATCGACTGCCTGGAGGAATTGTTGGTATGCACGGGGCGAAAGCCGTCTTTCATCCGCAGCGACAACGGGAGCGACTTCGTAGCCAAATCGGTCCGCAAATGGCTTAAAGAAGCCGCCATTGGTCCTTGTTACATCGAACCCGGCTCGCCATGGCAGAACGGGCACGTGGAGAGCTTTCACGCCAGTTTTCGGGCCGAATTCCTCGACCGGGAACTCTTCTTTAGTGTCCGCGAAGCCAACGCCATGATCGAGGACTGGCGGCACCATTACAACTTCAAGCGCCCTCACGGCAGCCTGGGCTGGCTCCCGCCCTCGGTCGCGCGCGAGCGTGAACTTCCGCTCCGGGCTACGCCCTCCGCTCCAGTTCACGCTTTCCAAATCAACTCCAACCAGTAAAACACACCCCGCAGACTCTCATTCCAATCTGTCCAGTATCAGGGGCCCGGCCAGATGGCCAGCCATTGTAGCCATAAAACAAAAGCCGTGAAGAGGCCTGGTGTCCCCTACACGGCTTTTTGGAAATGCGATCCTGTATTTATGCGCCTTGGCGGGCGATCGAACCCCAAAATTTGGCGAAAAACGTCCCAGTTGCGAAAGTCGGGCTAGCACGGCGGATCAAAAGCGCTCGCGGTTAAGGTTGAAAGAGGTCAGTTCGCATTTTTCCGGCGAAAAATACAGAAACCACTTGCAATGTATCCTCACGAGCGTAGAAATACCGCTCCCAAATTTGGTGAGACTCGAGCGTAGCTCAGTGGTAGAGCGATCGGCTGTTAACCGATTGGTCGTA
>CAZFQV010000576.1:869-1258 GCA_964521175.1 uncultured Sphingobacterium sp. | reverse complement strand
GGTATACATGGCGTGGAAACCCTGTTTACCGTAATGGGTACAGGCTGTAAGAGTGTGGTGCGTATAGGTAATAAGGATACCGATGTAGTAGTTGGTACCTGGGCGGATGGCAGGATCGGGACATTCAGGGGAACCCGCTCCGGCACCCATAGCTATGGAGGGACGGTATATGGCTCCAAGGGCAATGCAACTTTAAATTCTGCCGGAGGGTACCAGCCGCTGCTGTTGCAGATAGTGGAGTTCTTTAATACCGGGCGAGCACCGGTCAGCGCCGAAGAAACACTGGAGATCTTTGCTTTTATGGATGCTGCCGATGAAAGCAAGGCAAAAGGCGGAGCAAGTGTGACCCTTGAGGATATGATGCAGCAGGCAAAAAAATAATAAACCTA
>CAZFQV010000576.1:0-859 GCA_964521175.1 uncultured Sphingobacterium sp. | reverse complement strand
GCTTTCTGCGACTGATCTTAATGAAACGAATAATATTAACCGGCGCAATGCTATCCGCGCTTTTGGCTTTGCCGGTATCACTGCTTTATCAGCAACAGCGGCTCCGTCTTTTTCGGAAGTAAGGGGAAATGCGCCTCCGGGAAAAGCAGCTTACCTCGTTTTTGCTTCCCTCGACAATATGAAGCGCGACCGTTCCCTGAAGAAGGATACGCTGGTGAGGTTGGCGGGCTATTATACGCCCGGTGACGGAGGCGGAGCGGAGTACCTCATAAAGGACGCAGGTACAGAAGGCGATTTGGGTATGATCCCTTTGGATAGCGGCCTGTATGCGTCTCTGGTCAATGTATCAGGTGTAAACTATCGAATGTTCGGCGCGGTTGGCGATGGGAAGAATGATGATGGTGCACAGATCAAAATGGCACACGCTTATGCCAACAGGATGAATATCCCCCTGATCAACCAGTCGGGTGAATTCTGGATCAGGGAGACCCATACCATTGAGATCATGACCAGTGTATACTGGGGACAAACTATATTTCACATTGACGAAAAATATAATACGCCCTCAGATCATAAGTTTATCATATCGTCCCTTGATAAGCCGGTCACACTGGATCTTACCCCCGAAACGAAATCGAAGTTGTTGGCCCAGATCAAACCCGGCGTAACCCGGATCCCCGAACTGGCGCCTTATAAGAATTCTTTGCTGGTTTTTACCGATACAAACGACAGGGTTGGAGTGAGGAGCGGGGCAGCCTATAACGGCCAGTCGACCAAAGCGCGGGAAGAGTTTTTCTTTGTAGAAGAACATGGACGCGTTCTGGGCGATGTGGCCTGGTCTTTTAATGATTTTACTAAG
>CAZFQV010000575.1:0-1267 GCA_964521175.1 uncultured Sphingobacterium sp. | reverse complement strand
GTTTCCAACAGAATTTTTGAAGGAATAGCCACCTTTCCACCTTCTTTTGATTCCACTGCCAGCGAGGTAGTCATGCTGGTCTGAAGATCAGTGGCAGAAATGGTCAGTATCCCATCTCTGATCTCAAACAGAAAGTTTTCAAGAATAGGTAATACAGTGCTACTGCTGGAGGCCCCGTTAACTGCAAGCAACTGCTTTAATAATGTAGAGGTTGAAACTATAAATCTCATGTTCAAATATCTGAAAAACAAAAAACAATAATAGCAAAGCTTTTCGGTTCTCCTAGTCAGCCGTTAAAAGGCAATCGCCCAGATCATTTACCCGCATCACCTACCAAAAGTATACAATTTAATGGGTATACTTTCTTATCCGGTAGTAATGTTGAAAAATACCGCAGGCTATCAACATTATCAGCGGTAAACCGATATTAATCAGCTGCCACATTGTTTTCTGCTGGCGAACTTTCGCCCGATCCAGTAGTCTGAGTTTAACCTCCTTATTCCGCAGGCCGATGATCCCGGTATCGTCTGTCAGGTAATCTGCTGCATTGAGAAGAAAGCTCTTATTGGCATATTGCTGTTGGGTATACCGATCGTAGCCCAAGGGATAGGGCGACTGATCCGCAGGATTAATCTGGTTTTTTAAGATATCGCCATCAGCCAGCACCAGCATCTTTCCAGGTTTGCTTTTCTGAGGAACGCTGACCTTCTCCACGATGCCCGGCGGAATAGGCCGGTTCTGGAATACCGAGGGGAACTCCCCTTCCAGCAGCACAGCAGTGGGCCTGGGTTCAGTTCTGAATAACTCGGGGTCAGGTTCCTGCTCCACCATTCGCAGTGAAAGCATGCCGGGTACTTCCATCTGCCTGCTAAACGGAGATGAGGCTAATATCACCTCACTGTGCACACCCTTGACATCTATAAGATCGATGGTAGAAGAAAATTCAGATCGTATTCCATCCAGATTTTTGACGATGGGATGCGTAGACGTCGGAACAAATATAGGATAAAACAACCAGGGCAACAGGCGGATCTGGGGCTGGCCGCCTATATTTCCAACTGTAATTGGAATCTGAGCACTGCTCATGTCGGCAACCAGCTCATAATTTATCCTCGCGCCGTAGCGAAATAACATGTCATCAAGATTCAGCTTTTTAGGAAAACTCAGCTGCTCACCCGCTCCCCTAAGGCTGTCCAGCTCGGCACTCACCTGATCGATCGCCCATAATACCCGTCCGCCGTTCATCACAAAATGATCAATCTTGAAC
>CAZFQV010000574.1:601-1270 GCA_964521175.1 uncultured Sphingobacterium sp. | reverse complement strand
CAATTACCAACTGCCTGAATTTCGGAAATCCATACGTGCCAGAGGTTTATTGGCAGTTTGTGAGTGCCATTAAAGGAATGAGTGCAGCCTGTCTTAAATTTGAGACTCCGGTTACAGGAGGCAACGTTAGTTTTTATAATCAATCCTCAGATGAAGGTCCAGTGTTTCCAACGCCAACCATAGGTATGTTGGGCGTTCTTGATGATATCGACACATTCATGACTTCTGATTTTAAAGAAGCAGATGATCTCATCTATTTAATAGGGGAGAGTGTAAATGATATCGCCTCTTCTCAGTATCTGGCCTCATTTCACCAGGTAAGTGCCTGCCCTGCGCCTTATTTTGATCTTGACAAAGAATATGCAATGCATCAGGTCATTAAACAACTGATTAAACAAAGGCTTATCCGTTCTGCCCATGATGTATCTGACGGGGGCTTATATATTACTCTATTGGAAAGCTCCATGTTCCATAATTTGGGTTTTGAGATCGAAACAGACCAGGATCTGCGCAAGGATGCATTCCTCTTCGGTGAAGGGCAGGGGCGGGTCGTGGTTTCCGTAAAACCTGAACTTCAAGGCGAATTTGTAGAGCTCATGGCTACTTCAGAGATAGATTTTACACTATTAGGTAAGGTTAGCGCTGGAGATTTAAAGGTCGATGGGATAA
>CAZFQV010000574.1:0-591 GCA_964521175.1 uncultured Sphingobacterium sp. | reverse complement strand
GAAGAATCAAAAAGGGAAATAAACAGCGTACTTCCGGATCTCCTTGGGGAATAAGTCACCAGGATGCCCTCCTTCGAATATCCGATGAGTAACATCTTTCGTTTTAAGCAGTTCAGTATCGACCAAACAGGCTGCGCGATGAAGGTAAATACAGATGGGGTGTTACTCGGTGCGCTGATAACAGTAAATAATCCAACGAATATCCTGGAGATAGGCGCAGGCACAGGGGTAATATCCTTGATGATGGCTCAGAAGTATCGCTTTGCCGATATAGATGCTATTGAAATAGAGGAGGCCGCCGCCTTAACCGCAAACCTGAATTTTCACAATTCAAATTTTCAGGATCGTCTGCGATTGATTAAGGCTTCATTTCAGGAATTCTTCCTGAATGAGAAAAGCAAGAAATACGATCTCATCCTTTCTAATCCTCCCTATTTTATAAATTCACTGAAGTCCGCAAGTCTGAGCAAGGGGCTTGCCAGACATACGGGTCCTGGTTTCTTTGACGAGCTCATTACCGGAGTCGCCGCCCGGTTGAGCGAGCATGGATCTTTGTGGTTGATTCTTCCTGTTGATACCCTGGCATGGATA
>CAZFQV010000573.1:0-1278 GCA_964521175.1 uncultured Sphingobacterium sp. | reverse complement strand
GCAAATTTTCAAAAAGCTGGAAGAATCTTATATCAACCAGGGCAACGACGGGCTGAAGGCCGCCGAAACGGCGGAGGCAGCCCAAAAGAAACTCAGTTTCGTCAAAAATGCCGCCGATCAATTTGGGAAAGCGCTGGCTCAGAATCCCCAAAATCAGGCCGCGCAGGAGGGGTTGAAAAAAGCGGAGGCGCAACTTCCCGCCCTCTATGCCGCCGCCGGAGATGCCGATCTGGCCAAGGCCCAGGGGATGCAGCCCGGAGGAGTTTTATCGCCAGGCAAATTGTCCAATCAGGAGTTGCAAAAAGCCACGGCGATTCTCGATAAAGCCACCCAAAATCTCGACACGGCCCTTGCTCTCAAGCCTGGCGAAGCAGCCTACCAAAGCAGCCTCGAACAAGCGCAAAAAATGCTCGACGCCATCAACGACGAAGCCAACAAGCGCACCGCCGCCAATCGAGGCAGCGGAACACCTCAAGAGGGCGAGGGCGGCCAGGGCGAAAGCGAAGCGGGGGAACTCGGCGACGGCAAAATGCTGCCGCTTTCACTCTCCGATGCCGGTTCGAAGCACCCGGTCATGGGCGATAAATTCTGGAACAAAAAAATCCGGGATTGGTGAGGCTCCGGCCGAATTCCCACGAACCCGCTATTTGGCGGGTTTGACGGCCGCAATGTTCGCCCGATCGGGCTACCTTTAGCGCCTTGTATGAATTGCCTCTTGAGCGATTGATGGGTCACCGGCGTTTGTTTTGAGGCCTAACGAACCAAGCTTAGCGACGGTGACCACCAAACAAGTCGGTTTGCAATCGGGAAGAATCGGTCGAACCAAATGAAGTCTGCGCCAATCTCAAATTTGTGTCTTTGAACATTGCCAAAGTGACTGCACGTTCGTGGCCGTGGTCCACCATTGGGGGAGGGTAGCCGGGGGCAAGCCGCATCCCGGGATTGGGCGGCTTCTTGAAAACGGTGGAAGGGAGGGAGCGCAATTCGGGCACCCACCGTTTGATAAACTCGCCGTCGGGGTCGAATCGGCGCGTCTGCATCCACGGGTTCTGGATGCGGAAATAGGGCGCGGGATCCGCGCCCGTGCCCGCGCTCCATTGCCAACCGCCATTGTTGGAGGCGATTTCGCCATCGGCAAGGCTCTGCATGAAGAATTGCTCGCCCAGCCGCCAGTCCAGATGGAGATCTTTGGTGAGAAACATGGCGGCGATCATCCGTACCCGGTTGTGCATGAAACCCGTTGCGGCAAGCTGGCGCATCCCTGCATCCACGATGGGG
>CAZFQV010000572.1:0-1282 GCA_964521175.1 uncultured Sphingobacterium sp. | reverse complement strand
GCCTCGCTCAAACTCGGCGCGAGCTCTTCCGCGGGTTTGCCCGTCGAATATTACGTGCTCGAAGGGCCGGCGGAAGTGGTGGGCGACACGCTGCGCTTTACCGCGATTCCGCCGCGCGCCAAGTTTCCGATCAAGGTCACCGTCGTCGCCTGGCAGTTCGGCCGTTTCGTCGAGCCCCGCGTGCGCGCGGCCGAGCGCGTCGAGCGCAGCTTTCATCTTCTCCCTTCCGCGTCCGTCCCGGCGCCCCGTTGAGTTCCCTATGAACCCGAAACCTAAACTCGCTCGCCGAACCCTGCCAAGGCCATGCGCGCCCGTCCCTGAGGGCGAGCCGGAACTGTGGGAATTCCGCATCTATTGAGGAATTCCGGGGACTGGAACCTTTCACCGATGAAATTCAGTTGTCCTCATTGCGCTCACCGAATCCGGCAAATGACCTGTGAACGAAGCAGCACGACCATCTAGACCTTATGCCTGCACGTGATCAAACCATCGAAGACATTCCTTGTCGCCAAACGCTTTTCCGCTCTCGGGCGATTGTGCCGGGCAGGCCCACATGGGTGTCCTGGAGGCAAGCCAGGAAGTTTGCGGCCTTCCTGCTCGCGGCTTGCATTGCCCTGCCCATCGCCGGGCATGGGGCTACGCCGACGGGTCTGGATGCGGCCGGCCAACTCGTGACGGTGGGCGCTACGCCCCGGGGGACGGATTTTTCCGCCACGAGGCTCTCGAATGGTCTGCAAATCCGGGTCGCAGGTCTGGTGAAAAACGTCCTCTTCTACGGGCCTGAGATCGTGCGCGTGAGCGTGAACCCAGGAGAGACTTTTATTCCCCAGCCAAGCCTCGCCGTGATCGCAAAACCGGCAGCGATACCGTTCGAGGTGAAGAATGAGCCTGCTGCACTGACGCTTGTTTCCGCCCAGTTGCGGGTGGTTGTGAACAAGAAAACTGGAGCGCTGACGTTTCTGCGGCCCGACGGGACGGAGATCACGCGCGAGCGGGTGGAGAATCCCGCCGAAATCAAGCAGGTGACAATCTTCGGTGCGCCGACCTACGAGGTAAAGCAGTCGTTCACGCTATCGCCCGACGAATCGCTCTACGGTTTGGGGCAATACAACAACCGCTATATGGACTATCGCGGGCAGCAGGTGCTGCTCGTCCAGACGAACATCGGCACCGTCGTGCCGTTGCTCGTTTCCACAAGGCGCTATGGCATCATGTGGGACATCTACTCGAAAACGATCTTCAAGGACGACGCAAACGGCGCCTCGTTTTGGTCCGAGAGCGC
>CAZFQV010000571.1:0-1286 GCA_964521175.1 uncultured Sphingobacterium sp. | reverse complement strand
GAAGGGATATACTATATTAGAGGTAAACATGAACATACTTTATTTTTTAATCGGCAGCAGTATCTTTCTCGCATTAATTTTCCTGGGAGCATTCTTCTGGGCCATGAAGGATGGACAAAACGACGATATGCAAACCCCCGCAATCCGTATGCTCTTCGATGATGATAAGCCTACCATGGCAGATAGCCATAAGGCCGATCCCACGGACTGAAAACCGGGTTCAACACTGGCCGGTTCAAATAGTAACACAGATCATTTTTTCATGCAACTTTCATCACTCAATATCCATCATCTAGTCAATAATTTTACACTCAATTAACAAACTGACAAAATCAATATGCAGCTCGAGAGATTTCAATACGACAACAGGATCGTCCGCAACTTCGGTATAGCCACCGTAGTGTGGGGCATTATCGGCATGACCGCAGGTTTGATTGCCGCCTTCCAGCTCTTTATGCCTGAAGCCAATATGGGAAGCCAATATTCAACTTTTGGCCGGATCAGGCCTTTACATACGAATGCGGTAATATTTGCTTTCGTAGGTAACGGTATCTTTATGGGAGTTTATTACTCGCTGCAGCGTTTGCTTAAGACCCGAATGTACAGCGATGCCTTGAGTAAAATTCATTTCTGGGGATGGCAGTTAATTATCGTGCTGGCGGCTATCACGCTTCCTCTCGGTCTGACCACTTCTCACGAATACGCCGAACTCGAGTGGCCTATTGATGTACTTTTGACCATCATTTGGGTGGTGTTCGGAGTCAATATGTTCGGCACCATTATCAAGAGACGCGAGAGGCATATGTACGTTGCAATCTGGTTCTATATTGCAACCTTCATTACAGTTGCTGTACTGCATATTGTCAACTCTGCGCAGCTACCGGTTTCTGCATTTAAAAGTTATTATATCTATGCCGGTGTCCAGGATGCACTTGTGCAATGGTGGTACGGCCACAATGCTGTCGCATTCTTCCTAACCACGCCCTATCTCGGATTAATGTATTATTTCTTGCCTAAGATGGCAAACCGGCCGATTTATTCCTATAAACTAAGTATTCTCCACTTCTGGTCACTTATATTTATTTATATCTGGGCCGGGCCGCATCACCTGCTGTACACCTCCCTGCCGGGGTGGGCACAATCACTGGGTGTAGCGTTCTCCATCATGCTTATTGCACCGAGCTGGGGAGGTATGATCAACGGTTTACTCACCCTTCGTGGTGCCTGGGATAAGGTACGTGATGATGCCATTCTCAAATTTATGGTCGTAGGTCTTACTGCCTATG
>CAZFQV010000570.1:0-1293 GCA_964521175.1 uncultured Sphingobacterium sp. | reverse complement strand
CTTTAACTATATTCCAGGCCTCCTCTAAAGGATGAGCAACGTACACCGCAGGGCCGACCAGAAAATCATATTCTACGGAAAAAAGTTCTGGCAGGCGGCTTTCCCAGAATCCATGAATACCGATTTGCCCGCTTAGCTGCCCATTATAATTCTCGGTAGTATGGAGGGGCACATGCGCATCTGCTATATAATGACCGAGTTCTGTGGATAGGCGCAGTATCCGCAGTGAATCTCGTTCCCGGAATGCTTTGACGAGCGAGTAATAGCTCCGCTCGATCTGCCAGGGTACTATTCCATTCTCAATCAGCTTTTTTTCTGAGTATTTGGTAACAGCCTCTGTCCATTTCTGGGGAATGCTGTCGAATGGATGGCTGCCATAACGATCGGCATCAATAAAGTGCCGGGGCCCTTCAGCGGTATCAGCATAGCGTCTTTTATCTGGATCTACGGCATGTTCGGTAATGTACTGGATGTTGGCCTTGTAGAATCCCGCCATGTCCACAGGCAGCGTAAAAACGGCCAACCTGTTAATGCGTTGATGACCAAAAAATCCCCAAGCATAGCTGCCAAGGATGACAGTGAGTATAATTATTATGTGCTTACAGAGCATATTTCAAAGTACAGATTTGTGCCCGGAAGACGATCGATTTGCGAAGATTATTTAGCGAACGGTTTCTGTTCCGGCCACCGATCTTTTCCTTACTTTCCATACTCCGGTATTTTTTTAGAATAGACTTTGATTTTTAAAATAATCGGCATATATTTGCAGTCCTTAAATGAGGACGAAAAAAATAAGCTTAAGAAATGGCAAACCATAAATCATCGATTAAAAGAATAAGATCAAACGCTACTAAACGCCTGCGTAATCGTTACCAAGCAAAAACCACTAGAACTGCTATCAAAAGATTACGTAGTACAACCGATAAGTCAGAAGCGACTCCGCTTTTGGGTAAGGTGATTTCTATGCTTGACCGTCTGGCAAAAAAGAATATCATACATAAGAATAAAGCTTCTAATAATAAATCCAGGCTGACGAAATTCGTTAACGGACTTCAATAGAAGAGGAAAAAAAGACCTTTAACTAAGGGGTATCGAGCATTCGATACCCCTTTTTTTATTTGGCAGAAGGATGATATAGATTTAGTTCATGGGCGTCTATGAACAGCGGATAACTATCAAGTCATGGGCCGAAGAAGATCGGCCGCGGGAGAAGTTAAGTATGCAGGGCCGAAGAAGTCTGAGCGACGCTGAATTGCTTGCCATATTAATCGGGTCGGGCAGCAGCGACGAAAG
>CAZFQV010000569.1:0-1305 GCA_964521175.1 uncultured Sphingobacterium sp. | reverse complement strand
ACCCGTTGCACCACGAGCGGATCGCCCCGGTGGCCAAATACTTGATTTCGTTTGTAGCGGTAGAGCGGGTCCATGGGGACTATGGGACTACGGATCTATGGAGCGCATGGCATCCTTCACGCAAGATCAATTTTGATCAAGTCATTGTCCTGCTTCTGGCTAACCTCCGTTCCGCATTTTCGTTAAGCTTGTCTTCAATGACCCTCTCTCTTTCCCCTGAAACTTTTCGCGACAAGGTCTTTGGTTGCTGGATGGGCAAAAACTCCGGCGGAACTCTCGGCGCGCCGCTTGAAAAATCGTTTGGCGAGCCGGAGCCGTTCGATGTCTGGTGGTACCCGCAGCTTCAGGAAGGCGGCATCCCCAACGACGACCTCGAATTGCAGCTCATCTGGCTGCTTGCCCTGGAAGAGATCGGCCCCGCGCTTACCGCCGCCGATCTCGCCCAGTATTGGCTCGATTACGTCGGCTACAACTGGGACGAGTACGGCCTTCACAAAACGAATTTGCGGCTCGGTCTCCAGCCGCCGGTCTCCTCCGTCAGTAATAACTGGTTTAAGGATTGCATGGGGTGCCCGATTCGTTCGGAAATCTGGGCCTGCGTTACGCCCGGTTTTCCGCACCTTGCCGTTCGCTATGCTTATGAAGACGCCATTGTAGACCACGCGGGCGGCGAAGGCCTCTATGGGGAGCTCTTCAATGCCGCCATCCAATCTTCCGCCTTCGTCCTCAGCGACACGCAGGCGCTCCTGGAGATCGGCCTCTCCTATGTGCCCGAGCAGAGCAAAACCTGCGCCGCCGTCCGCGCCGCCATGAAAGCCCACGCCGCGGGCGAGGATTGGAAGCAGGCTCGCCGCCGCGTTCTTGAGGCGGCTCCGCATTACAACACCCAGTATGCTCCCCTCAACATGGGCTTCCAGGTCATCGGCTGGCTTTACGGCGAGGACTTTGGCGACGCCATCTGCAAGGCGGTCAACTGCGGCTACGACACCGATTGTACCGGCGCCACTCTCGGCAGCTCTATCGGCATCGTTTCGGGAAACAGCGGTCTTCCCCAAAAGTGGCTTGAGCCTTTGGGCACCGTCATCGCCACCAACGCTTCCTGGGGCGGACTTCGCAACCTTGAGCGAAGCAGCCGCCCGGTTCCCAAAAACACCGTGGAATTGACCGAACGCACCCTTGCGGTTGCCCGGCGCGTTCTCAATCATCACGGCGTTTCCCTCCAGTCGATCCCTGCCGACCCCGGCTCCCTGAAAGCCGACGACCATTCCCGCAGCCTCTGGCGGCGCAACCCGTGGCGGATCGATC
>CAZFQV010000568.1:0-1307 GCA_964521175.1 uncultured Sphingobacterium sp. | reverse complement strand
CTACCTGTATTCCTGTTACCGGTGATCATCAGTCTAAACTGACCCTGATGTCTGAGTCCTTGCGTAATGATGGACGAGTTTGGGCACCTAAAACAGTGGAGCTTGCTCAGAAGCTTCGTAAGGGTGAATTGAAAGTCACTGACCTGAAAGAAGAGGATCGTGATTATTTCCTTGAGCGTAAATACCCGGCATTCGGCAATCTTGTTCCGCGAGATGTGGCCTCAAGAAATGCGAAAGAGATGGTCGATGAAGGTCGTGGAGTAGGTACTTCCGGGATTGCTGTATTTCTTGACTTTGCAGACGCAATCGCCAGACTCGGGATCGATGCAGTGCGAGCTAAATATGGAAACCTCTTTGATATGTATAAGCAGATCACTGATGAGGATCCTTACACCCGTCCGATGCGGATTTATCCAGCCGTACACTATACTATGGGCGGTCTATGGGTTGACTATAATCTGCAAACTACTGTTCCCGGTCTTTACTGCCTGGGAGAGGCCAATTTTTCAGATCATGGTGCTAATCGTCTTGGTGCTTCGGCACTGATGCAGGGCTTAGCCGACGGATACTTTGTGATTCCTTATACTATAGGAGATTACTTAGCCAAGATGGGAACCAAGCCCGTTGATACGAGTCATCCTGCTTTTGACGAAGCAAAGCGTGGAGTAGTTGATCGCATCAATCAATTATTGTCCCTAAAGGGTACCAAGACTGTCAGCGAATATCATCGTGAGCTTGGTCATATCATGTGGGAGCATTGTGGTATGGCTCGTACCGAAGAAGGCTTAATTAAAGGTAAAGAAATGGTGCGTGTATTGCGCGCCGATTTCTGGAAAAACGCTCTGGTATCCGGCGTAAATGAAGAATTTAATCAGAACCTTGAAAATGCAGCCAGAGTTGCCGATTTCTTGGAACTTGCCGAGTTGATGATTGACGACGCACTCGAAAGGAAAGAATCATGTGGCGGCCACTTCAGACTGGAAAGCCAGACAGCGGAAGGCGAAGCGCTGCGGGATGACGATAATTTTGCATATGTAGCTGCATGGGAATATAAAGGGGATAATGTCGCGGAGGTTATGCATAAGGAAGAGCTGGTATATGAGAATGTTAAATTAACACAACGGAGCTATAAGTAACAATTGGTTTTTATCCCGGGCGATGGAACAACCCGCTGTGTGATACAGATCTTGCTGCTAGCTACCCCATATAAATACTAAGCAAATGAGTGAAAATATGAATTTGACGTTAAAGGTTTGGCGTCAGAAAAACGCAAAGGCAAAAGGTAAATTCGTGATCTACAAGGCAGA
>CAZFQV010000567.1:0-1317 GCA_964521175.1 uncultured Sphingobacterium sp. | reverse complement strand
CAAATCTTTAACTGCTTTGATAAACTGGTTGCCCCTGTCTTCATAATTTTTAAACAGGTCAAAGCTTGCGCAGGCCGGGGATAATAAAACAGTATCCCCCTTAGTTGCCAAATGGTAGGATATCTGTACCGCCTCACTCGCTGAAAATGTATTGACAATTACTTCCACATCATCATCAAAAGCCTCATGGATACGCTTGTTGTCTTTGCCCAGGCAAACTATCGCCTTCACTTTCTTTTTAACGAGGTCTTTCAGCATATCATAGTCGTTACCCTTATCCACCCCACCAAGAATAAGAATCACTTTTGCCGGCATGCTTTCCAATGCATACCAGGTCGAATTGACATTGGTTGCCTTGGAATCATTTATAAAATCAATCCCGGATATGCGAGCCACATGTTCAAGGCGATGCTCTATATTGCTGAAACTACCCATGCTGTCACGAATGGATTCATTTCGTAAGTCCAGAACTTTGGCTATGATACCTGAAGCCATTGAGTTATAGATGTTGTGTTTACCTTGCAGGGCTAATTCGTTAATTGACATAGTGAGTGGTTCTTGATTTCTGTTAAGATTTATTTTTATCTGGTCGTTTTCCAGATAAGCTCCAGAGTGCACCGGCTTTTCGATAGAAAAAGAGTATTCCAATGCCGAGGACGAATAGTTTTGCAGGCCTTTCCGGATTTCCGGATCATCCGCGCAATAAATAAACACCTCGTCTTTCGTTTGATTCTGAATGATTCTGAATTTAGATGCAGCGTAATTTTCCATCTTGTGATCATACCTGTCCAAATGGTCGGGCGTAATATTGAGTAATACTGCTATATCTGCTTTAAACTGATACATATTATCGAGCATGAAACTGCTGATCTCAAGCACGTAATATTGATAGGATTCATAGGCAACCTGCCGGGCAAAACTACGGCCGATATTACCGCCCAGTCCTACATCAAGTCCGGCATTTTTCAGAATATGATAGGTTAACATCGTAGTGGTCGACTTACCGTTGGAACCTGTTATGCAGATTAGTTTCGCACTGGTGAAGCGGCTGGCGAATTCGATTTCCGATATTTCGGGAGTATGCTGCTGGTTTAATTTCACAATTAGTGGAGCCTGGTCAGGTATTCCCGGACTTTTAATGATCTCCGTCGCAGTTAAAATACGCTCTTCCGTATGGCCGTTTTCCTCGTATCGGATGCCGGCAGTCTCCAGTTCTGTCTTGTATTCAGCAGAAATGGTACCCATATCGGATACGAAAACATCATAGCCTTGTCTCTGCGCCAGAATGGCGGCACCTGTTCCGCTTTCTCCTGCACC
>CAZFQV010000566.1:0-1323 GCA_964521175.1 uncultured Sphingobacterium sp. | reverse complement strand
GCTCTAAGCCTTCGAAATCAAATCCCGCGTCAATGATCAGCTGTTTCACCTTATCGCAGTGTCTATTCAGGATACGGGTGATGTTTCGATGGCGCTTAGAGTACTCTTGCAACAGAGGAGATATAATCCCAAAGACTTCTCCATCGGATAGGCTCATTACCCTGGTTATCAACTCTTTTGCACGTTCATCCTGACTAAAAAAGAATCTCGCGATAACCCGCTTCGGATCAGGATAAACCTTTACGGAACTTCGCTCTATAGATAATCTCATATTATTATTCAGCATTTTTTAAAAGATATTAAGCCATTTTCGCACGCTTCACCAGATATGAATATAATATCTGGTAAAATCCGGAGTGAATATCAGCGTTGATCAGGTCAATTTTATATTGTGCGCACCTCAGTTTAAGCTCCCTGTGTGATTGATTTACCGCACTGAGATAGGCTTCTTTCACATTTCCCGGATGAATTTTCAGCTCCTCCCCACTCTCCATGTCTATAAAATGATAGGGCCGGTTATCAAAGTCAAAATTCAGCTCCATCTTATGATCCAGGACGTTAAAAATAATCACCTCATGTTTATTGTGTTTAAGATGCTGCAGGGCCGTGAATACCTCGTCCAGGGCACCTTGATTGTCTCCTTCAAGCATATCGCTGAAAATGATCACCAGCGATCTTTTATGAACCTTTTCTGCGATTTCATGAAGTGCCCCCGCCACTGCAGTGCGGATGCCATGACTTTCTCTAAGCATCAGCTTTTCGAGTTCTGAAAAAAGATACTTTTGATGTACCGTTGTAGACCTGGTAGCTGTAAATAATTCCAGCTTGTCTGAGAATAAGCTAAGTCCGAACGCATCGCGTTGCTTCTTAAAAAGATACATGAGCGAAGCCGCCGAATAAACCGAAAACAACAGCTTATTAAAGTCCTTTTTGGGGTAATACATAGATGATGAAACATCAATTACGATATGACACCTGAGATTGGTCTCCTCTTCAAAGCGCTTTACGAATAGCTTATCGGTACGGCCGTATAGTTTCCAGTCGATATTACGAATGGAGTCTCCGGTATTATAAGGCCGGTGTTCGGCAAACTCAACGGAAAATCCGTGGAAGGGACTTTTATGCAGGCCTGTTATAAATCTTTCCCCTGCCACCGGGACCAAAGGCTAGACCGCAATCGCGCGCAATGATCGAAACATAGGCGCACGAAACGTTGAAGCGTTTTCCGATTACAGTGTAATTGTCGGAAATCTTCCCCTCGAACTTTTCCGCAAGAACCACAACAATCGCGTTGTATCGAGATTGCCGAGTGGGGAATTCTTC
>CAZFQV010000565.1:0-1340 GCA_964521175.1 uncultured Sphingobacterium sp. | reverse complement strand
CTGACCTGCCGACCTACGACACGGGATGCCTCACGGGGTCTTGTGACAGCGGCATCCGGTTTTTCATTGGATTTTCCCATGCCGCCTCGAACCTGTCGCCGGTGGAAATCACAATTCGTGGAACGACAGAAACATTGTCGCTCCTGGACGACTGCGAAACGCTGCGATCGGGAGACGGCTCGCTTGCCCGGGGCAATGATGGGCGAGACAGCCTCTGGCGCGCTTTCCTTGCGTTCGCCGAAGGTGACCGCACCCAAAATAAAACCCCCCTTCAAGCGACCAGAGCCTACGTCCTGGCTACAAACCTGATGTTTCTTTCCTCCGGAGGCATCCACACAATCCCGCTCAAATATGTGCATCCTGTCGCTGCGGGAACGGACGACGCCATTTTCGCAATCGAGAATATTGCGCCGCTTTTCCGGCAGTGCGCTGCACAAATCGCGCCACTCTGCCAGGCTGCGGCACCGTGGGCGAAAAAGACGCCTCTCATCGCTCCCTCGCACCTCTCGGAAGATAAACTCATGGCGGTGTTGCGTCTCGCCAATGCTTCAACGTAAGTGACCCCACCACGTCCTGCCGGGTAACAACCCGCTGGGAATTACAGGGCCATCCCCAAAAAAGCATTTGTTATTGCGGCATTGTCCCTGTTTCGGTGCAAGACGGTCGGAAATGTCAATATCTTGGACGTTTGCTCTATGGAGTTTTCCCTTGCGCGCAGTAAATTCAATGTAAATTCATCCACGCCCTTTCACCACTCCCCGTCACGCCCCCCATACAGTGATTACGAGCCCCAATTCTTTGCGGTCGCCGCACCACAGGAATGCCCACCACCGGGCACCTGGAAAGGCGGGAAACACCGTGCTCCCCGATCCGATCGTCTGGAATGGTCCGGCCGCGCCGCGCCGCCCTGTGGCTCCAAGGATTGAAGTCAACGGCAACCTTGCCGTGAGGCGTGGGGCGTTCACCTTGCTCGAACTTCTGGTGGTGATGGCGATCATGGTGGCGATCATGGCGCTTGTTGTCCCAGCCTTTAGCTCCCTTAAAAGCGGAAACGACGTCACCAAGGCGGCCTACGATATTGCCGGCGCCTTGAACCACGCACGCGCCTATGCGATGGCAAACGCGACCTATGTGTTTGTCGGCATCGCGGAAGTGGACGCCTCTGTGGATTCATCAGCAAAACCACAACTCACCACCGGGGCCACACCCCACGGCAGAGTCGCCCTCGCTATCGTCGCCTCCAAGGATGGTACCAAGCACTATACAGACGCGGCCTTTGGACAAGGTTCCGACTGGCAAGCCAACTATAGCGATTCCAGCAAACCGGAATACAACGGCGG
>CAZFQV010000564.1:0-1347 GCA_964521175.1 uncultured Sphingobacterium sp. | reverse complement strand
CGGTACATTTTGAGGTGATCTGCGTTCCTTCACCATTACAGGTAGGACAGGTGCTGGTTGTCTGCATCTGCCCGAGAATAGTGTTGGTTACTCTTCTTACTGAGCCGCTTCCGTTGCAGCTTGCACAGGTATGAAAAGATGATTGATCTTTCGCTCCGCTACCGCTGCATGATGAGCAGATGATCTGCTTGTTTACCTTTACCTTCTTTTCTACCCCTTTGGCAATCTCTTCCAAGGTAAGCTTCACCTTAATCCTTAAGTTACTACCCCGGGAGACCCGACGCCCTCCACGCGATTGCTGTCCGCCAAAAAAGCTGTCAAAAGGACTGCCGCCACCACCACCAAAGATATCCCCAAACTGGCTGAAAATATCTTCCATGTTCATATGACCGCCATAGCCACCACCATTTGCACTCGCGGCTCCGCCGGCATGACCGAACTGATCGTATCTTTTTTTCTTCTCGGCATTACTCAGAACCTCGTACGCTTCTGCGGCTTCCTTGAAGTTTTCTTCCGATACTTTATCTCCCGGATTTTTGTCGGGATGATACTTAATCGCCATCTTTCGATATGCTTTCTTTATTTCTTCAGGCGCAGAACTGCGGCTGACGCCCAGTATATCGTAATAATCTCTTTTCCCCATTTTTAACTGTATTCCTTATGATCCGACAATTACCTTTGCGAAGCGGATCACCTTATCATTAAGGAAATAACCCCTTTCTACTTCATCCACTACTTTCCCTTTTAGATCTTCGGTCGGTGCCGGAATATTGGTTACCCCCTCATGCAGATCTGCATTGAACTCATTTCCAATAGAATCCATCTCCTTAAGGCCTTTCTGGCTTAATATATTTTTTAGCTTTTGATTAATCAGTCTGACCCCTTCTTTCACTGCCTCCACGTCTGTGGCAGCGTCCATTGACTTCTGAGCTCTCTCAAAATCATCCAGTACGGGTAACAGATCGACGATGATATCTTTGCCGGCCATAGACAGCAATTCCAGACGCTCCTTGCTTGTACGACGCTTAAAATTATCAAATTCAGCATATAGACGTAAGTGCTTATTCTGCCATTCTGAAACTTCCGCTTTCAGCTTATCTTCTTCAGATAAAGTATCCTGGCTTTCTACCGAGTCATTTTCTTCTTCGTTTTCAGTGTCAAGATAGCTTTCCTCTTCAGGTGATGTATTGTTTTGGGCGTGTTCGCCCAATTCCTGCTCATCCAATTTGTTAGTCTCTTCCATTTTATTATTCTTCTTTCTTTTCAACATGTCTGAAAGGTTCATAGCTCCCTGACGGCAAATTTTTTGCCAAAGTCAAATAAGCGACAAGGTGGCAGGTATTAGGT
>CAZFQV010000563.1:0-1362 GCA_964521175.1 uncultured Sphingobacterium sp. | reverse complement strand
GCGTCCGCAAGAGCGCCAGAGGTCATCGAGCGGGCTCTGTCCCGCATAGATGAAGAAATGCTTTGCGAGTGGACTTAGCCGCCGTGGCGCAGGGCGCCCACGTACTGCACCGCCCAGGCATGGCCCGTCGAAGGAATCTTTTGGGCGCTACTCGAATGCGTGTCGAGATGGAAGGGCAGCAGATAGCCGTTGGGGTTTACGGTATCGGGCTGGTAGAAAACCGATTTGCCATCCGATAATTTCAGGGCGTCCGGATCGCCGAAGCCACGTACTCCCGCCAGCGTTCCGAAGTAATGATCGAAAGAGCGGTTTTCCTGCATGAGGATCACGATATGCTCCACATCACGGATAGAGCGGGTGGCGTTATTGGCTTCCACGGCAAGGGCATCCTGCAGCCATGACGACCAGATGGCCGTAGCTGCGGCAGCTCCCGCCGACACCTTGATAAACTTTCTTCTGTTAATACGCGACATGAGGTTTAGCTTAAATCATTAAAAGTAAGACTTTAATTTACAGAAAACAGCTGATTATGCATAATTTAATAGCGTCTGCGTCTGGAGGAAATGGCTCGCTGTCGGGAGCCTACGTATATAGATTCCATAGCGTACCTTACCGACCATAATCTACCCGGCAATTTATTACGGGCAAAGCCCATAAAGAAGCGGCTTTTCTCCTCTATTTCTCCCAGAAGAAGGGAGGCTCTATCCCCAATGAGCGCAGATAGACATATCCCTGTCCGCGATGATGAACTTCATTATCAATAAAATAAAGGATGGTGTCCCATACCGCTCCTTTATATTTTCCGAAGAGACAGATCTCCTCCCGGAACCGGGCTTCAGTAATCTGCGGCCATAGCTGGTCGATCTCTGCGGTAGCCTCATCCCAAAGGCGGAGGATATTATCCTTACTGTTTGCCTCCTTAATATGCTCGTTCAGTGGCTGCGCAGGAGCACCAATGATCTCCCGGGTACCCGGCACTGCAATCGCGAGAAGCTCCTGAACCATCGCCGCGAAGCTGCGCATGCCACCAATTGAGTATTCGAAGAATTCCTTTTCGGGAAATGCCTCGATCACCCGGCGGGTAAGTCGACGGTGGCCTTGCCAATGCTTTAACAACTCGGCAGAACTGATTATTGTGGAATTTTGTGTCATGCGATTTTATGTAGGGTTGAATATAAAAAATTATTACCGCTTGCTCAAAGATAGGGGGTGTAAATGTTGATATCGAAATGCAGGGATTCTTGAACGAATCAATATGCTTGGGGTAAATCGGGTTGATTCGATGGAATTTAAATAGCTAAAATATTTCCAGGTGGTATTACCGGTTAGGATATTGGATTAACGACTAAGAATGGATTATAC
>CAZFQV010000562.1:0-1363 GCA_964521175.1 uncultured Sphingobacterium sp. | reverse complement strand
TGCTGCCGCTCGCGGAAAAACATAAGGTAACCATCGTGATGGAGCTTTTGAATAGCAAGGTAAACCATAAAGATTACCAATGTGATAAGACCCCCTGGGGAGTGGAGCTGGTCAAAAGGCTGGGCTCAGAGAATTTTAAATTGCTTTATGATATTTATCATATGCAAATCGATGAGGGCGACGTTATTCGCACAATCCGGGATAACCATATTTATATTGCTCATTATCATACGGGAGGGGTGCCGGGCCGGCATGAGATTGACGATAGCCAGGAGTTAAACTACCCTGCGATAATGAAGGCTATTGTGGAAACCGGTTTCAAAGGATATGTTGCTCAGGAGTTTATTCCGGCTAAGGAGGACAAGCTAGGTTCATTAAGGCAGGCGGTGACCCTATGTGATGTTTGAGACTTCGGCAGCATAGGCATAGAATTACTATTCAAAAATAAATATATGGCGGACAACATTTATGACGCAATTGTTATAGGCTCCGGGATTAGCGGCGGATGGGCTGCAAAAGAGCTGACAGAGAAAGGACTGAAGACTATTATGCTTGAGCGCGGCAGAAATATCGAGCATATAAAAGATTATGTTAGTGCCAATAAAAATCCCTGGGATTTTCCGCATCGTGGCGGACGTACTCAACAAATGATCGAGGACTACCCGGTGCTAAAGCGGGATTACCCGCTTAATGAAAAAAATCTTGATTTTTGGGTTAAGGATAAGGAAAGTCCGTATACTGAAATCAAGCGCTTCGACTGGTACCGGGGATATCACGTTGGCGGCCGTTCTCTGACCTGGGGAAGACAGAGTTATCGTCTTAGCGATCTCGATTTTGAGGCAAACGCAAAGGATGGGATTGCCATAGACTGGCCTATCCGTTATAAAGATCTGGAACAATGGTATGGCTATGCTGAGCGCTTTGCCGGAATCAGCGGAAACAAAGACGGTCTGGCCCAGCTTCCGGACGGCGAATTTCTGCCACCAATGGAAATGAATGTGGTAGAAAAGGATGTTGCTGCCCGTATCAAAGCTCATTATAAAGGTGGACGGAATATGATAATTGGGCGCACAGCCAACCTCACCGAGCCTTTACAAAGCCGTACGAATTGTCAGTACCGTAGTAAATGCTGGCTCGGTTGCCCATTTGGAGGGTATTTCAGCACTCAGTCGTCGACCTTACCTGCGGCGGTGGCTACCGGCAATCTGACCCTGAGACCGTATTCTATCGTTACCCAGATCCTGTATGATAAGGAAACAGGTAAAGCCAAAGGAGTGGAAGTGCTCGACGCGGAAACCAATCAGACCTATGAATATTTTGCAAAAGTAATTTTTCTGAATGCTTCTACCCTGAACTCTACCTG
>CAZFQV010000561.1:0-1363 GCA_964521175.1 uncultured Sphingobacterium sp. | reverse complement strand
AATGCAGCGTGAAACCGGCGCGACCATTGCCATAGAAGAAAAAGACAATCAGGGTATCATCCAGATTTTTGCCGATAATAAAGAGGCTATCGACAAGGCCGTAAGGCAGATCAAAGCCATCGCCTCAAAACCTGAAGTAGGCGAGATCTACGAAGGTAAGGTGAAAACCATTATGCCGTTCGGCGCCTTCGTTGAAATCATGCCGGGTAAAGACGGGTTGCTGCATATCTCTGAGATAGATTGGAAACGTTACGAGTCTATGGACGGTGTTCTGAATGTAGGTGATATCGTAAAGGTCAAATTACTTGATGTGGATAAGCAAGGTAAACTAAAGCTGTCTCGCAAAGCACTGTTGCCCCGCCCTCCGCGTCCGGATGATGCTAAACCTGCATAATCTACTTGTTAATCGTATTCCTAATACCTGGTCTGCTTAGTCTGACCGGGTTTTTTTATGCCTCGGTTTAATGCGTCTTAAGCCGATATTAAAGCTTCTCATTTAGCGTTCAAAATTGTAAATTTGTATAATGAAACATCTGGTTGCCCCTTCCGTATTATCTGCTGACTTTGGCCATCTGCAGGCCGAAATAGAAATGCTAAACCGCAGCGAAGCAGACTGGCTGCATGTTGATATTATGGATGGCATGTTCGTACCGAATATATCATTTGGTTTTCCTGTACTTAAAGCAATCAAAAAATATGCTGAAAAGCCGCTGGATGTTCACCTGATGATTGTGGATCCCGACAGATATCTCGAAGACTTTAAGAACTCTGGTGCTGATGGCATAACGGTTCATTTTGAGGCTTGTACTCATCTTCACCGGACAATAAGTGTGATCAAAGAGCTAGGCTGCAAGGCCGGGGTTGCGATAAACCCGCATACTCCCGTAAGTTTTCTGGAAGATATTATTGAAGACATTGACCTGGTTTGTCTCATGTCTGTTAACCCCGGATTCGGCGGACAGAAGTTTATCGTAAACTCCTACGGGAAGATACGGGCATTAAAAGCTCTTGCTTCCGGACGTAATGAAAGTCTGTTGATTGAAATAGACGGGGGAGTAGGAATCGGAAATGCCCAGGCATTATTGAATGCCGGAGCCAATGTGCTGGTAGCTGGAAATGCGGTATTTAGTGCGGCCGACCCATTAGCGGCGATATCTCAACTAAAAAACGTTACTCCCGAATTATTTATTTCCTGAACTGAATGTGAACAAAAAAATCGAACGCTTAGCCGGGTCTTTTTTAAAAAAGGATAATGAAAATCCGTTTAGCTTTCGTTTTCACCTGAGTTTCGTCCTTTTCTTCTGTATTTACTTAAACAGCTATGCTCAGGATGCAACTGTCCGCGGGCGGGTAAAGTCTTCCA
>CAZFQV010000560.1:0-1364 GCA_964521175.1 uncultured Sphingobacterium sp. | reverse complement strand
AAAAATGCTGCTCAGAATCAGATAAATTCTGTTTCAGAAATTATTGATCAGGAATTGGCAAAAAAGGGAGAAAACTTACTGAAATCCATTGGTGTTGAACCGTTCGTAAACTGTAAAGGGACAAATACGATTATGGGTGGGTCTATCGTGCGACCTGAAGTTAGATTGGCCATGGAATCAGTATCTACCTTGAACGTGCAGATGGATGAACTCGCTTTCGGCATAGGAAAGAGACTGGCTGAATTAACCGGCTCCGAATGGGGTATCGTAACCGCTGGGTGTGCTGCCGGTATTAAAATGGTTACGGCGGCCTGTCTTACCGGTGGAGATCCGGAAAAATTACTGAGAATCCCCGACCTTCATGGTTTCGCAAAATCCGAAGTGATTATTCCCTTGTCGTCACGGAATGTTTATGATCATGCCGTCAGGAACACCGGCGTCAAAGTAATCACGGTTAAAACCCTTGAAGAATTAAAAAGAAGTATTAATTCGCGGACAGCTATGATTTATATGACACCTTCAGAAGACGAGTTCTCGATTGCCAGTGTTTCAAAAATCGCAAAGCCTTTAAATGTTCCTGTGTTTGTTGATGCTGCTGCTCATATACTTACTATTCCTGATGTTCATTTAGCTCAGGGAGCTGATGTTGTTGGTTATAGTGGTGGGAAATGTATCAAAGCACCAAGCTGTTCGGGCTTGATTTTAGGCAGAAAAGATTTACTTATGTCTGCCCATCAGGTAAATTCTCCACACCATGGTTTTGGGCGGGATAATAAAGTTGGCCGTGAGGAACATATTGGTATGCTCGCAGCTGTTGAAGCGTGGGTAAAAATCGATCATGTGAAAGAGATGGACACCTGGGTTTCCTGGTTAGAAACGATAAATAAAAAAGTTTCTACTATTAATGGTGTTAAAACCAGCATTACCAGGCCTAATCCTGAATTGCTTCACCATGTAACACCCTATCTTTATATCAGATGGAACCCTGACCAACTTCATGTCACAGGAGCGGAAATTGCAGAAGAGCTTGGAACAATTGCTCCCCGCATCGCCGTTCAGGCTGGAAAAGATGAAGCCGGCTTAACCGGAATTACTCTTGTGGGATATATGATGATTCCGGGTAACGATATAGCTGCTGCGAATCGTATTCATGAAGTATTGTCTCAAAAAAGACAACCCAAAGTCACTCCGGTGATGAAAAAGCCGATAATGAATATGGTTGGACAATGGGATTTCGTAGTAAAATTCTCAAGTAGTGTAGTAAATCAGCATTTATTTATTGACAAACAGGATGAGAATTGGATTACAGGAGCTTATATAACAGAACTGTCAAATCGCCCATTTACCGGGATTATCGATGGAAA
>CAZFQV010000559.1:0-1368 GCA_964521175.1 uncultured Sphingobacterium sp. | reverse complement strand
CTAAATTTTTTGATTCGGGATACATGCGGCGGCAGAAATCGCATCGATCCTGCCTTCAAGGAAATGCTTAGGCAACTGAACCTGGAAATCGTCGACAACACCGCTTCCAATGGAGCCGAGACCGCTGCGGCAGTCGTTCCCTGACTCATTCGCCTCCCGCTTTCTTGGATGAATGGAAGATCAGCCAGCGGCGGCGTGCGCTCTATGGCCCATGCGTAAGCTGATACTGCAACGAAGCGCGGGTGGTTTCGTTCTCGATCAAATCGGACCACCAGAGAGCGGCCTCGGGATCATTGGGAGCCAGCGCGAAGGTCATGGCGACAGTGGCCGTCTCACGCGAGCTTCCCTCGGGGAGGGTTTGCACCCATGCCGACGCGGTTTCGGCATCGGTTTGCGCCCATTGCGCGATCAGGTTTTGGATCGCGGCGCTACGGATGGTTCCCTCCGGAAATTGATCGACCCAGCGGGCCGCCTTTTCCGGGGCGTTTTGCGCCCATCTCTGGACGACGGCAATCACGCCGTCACCTGAAATATTCCCCTCATTGACTTCAGCGGCGACCACATTGGCGGCTGCGGAGCCATCCTGTTCGGCCAGTCCGGCAACAATCCTGCCAACGACGGAAGCGCGCAGCCCGGCCTCCGGAATCGTCTGCGCCCATGCCATGGCGGTGGCGGGATCGGTTGTTGCCCACTGCCGGGCACAGTGGGTTAGCAGATCGGTCTGCTCCTGGCCGGGAGGAAGCTCGTAGGCCACGTCGAACGCCGCCTGAAGGTTGCTCCGCGCGGCTTCATAGCCAATGCTTGCCTGCGCGGCGGTTTTGGCCTCGCCCTCCGGCAGGGAATGCGCCCACCGAAGCGCCGCAGGCAGATCGGCGTTGCTCCAGACAATGGCGATCTGGCGGCCGGCATCGATGCGCGGGATGCCCTGCGGCCATCGGGCAATCCACGCGGCGGCGCGGGCGGGAGCCAGCCCCGCCCAGCGGCGCACCAGCATCGCCCGCAACTCGGCGCCTTCTGCTTCCTGCTCTTGAGACAAGGCTTGATCGAGGAGACCGGGAATTTCACTTTCCGGCATCCCGGCAATCAGGCGCTTGAGCCGCTCAGTGTTTTGCATCGAATCCGGCGACTTCGCGATCAACTGAAGTTCTCTTCGCCAAATATGTTGCCTTGGAATTTTCCTTTCGGGCCAGGAAAGGGGAGGCGGGTTCGGCTGCCCCAGCGGCCCCAGTTGTGATTTTTGAGAAGGCGCCGTTCCCCCCTTCAAACCGGCGGCTGCACGGGGATGGCTTGGAGCGGAAAACCAGAGCCCCGCCAGGCCAAGGGCGCACGACGACGCCACGATGAGAAAAACAGTGCGCCCTTTCATGG
>CAZFQV010000558.1:0-1379 GCA_964521175.1 uncultured Sphingobacterium sp. | reverse complement strand
TTCTCGTGCTTGTCAGGTAAGGTATTAAACACGTGATCCCAAAGTGACGAGCTTACTCCAAACCCCTTGTCCGGGTATTTGTAATGATGTAGATGATGGTTTCTCCATAAAGCTTTCAAATGTTTGGGCGGCGCATATCGGTGAATTGCATAGTGCATAGAGACATACATAAGGTAACCCATTAAAAATCCGGGGAAAAATATCCAGGCATAATCACCAGAGCCACTAAAGATTCTGAACAAAATCCATATCGCACCAAAGACTATCGCTGCGAAAATAGTACTGGGAACCGGCGGCATAAAGAGACGCATCCGATCTCTGGGATATTCATGATGGTTTCCATGAAAGATATATACGATGCGCTGACTAAGTTGGCTTTCTGCGTTAAAATGAAAGAGATAGCGGTGCGCAGCATATTCAAAAAGTGTCCAGGAAAGTACGCCGGCAATAAATAATCCGACAATAAGTGAACCGTGATATCCCAGTGTTGTATAACTCCTGTATATCATATAGATACTTAAAGGAATATACATTGAATAGATCACCCAGGGGCGCGTTTTTGATAAGGTTTCAAGAAAGGGATCTGCAAATAACCTAGCTTGACCCTTATTATAAATCTTTTGAGAATTCATAAAAAACTAGCTTAAATTCCGTAAAAGGGATTCTGCAAACATTGCAGTTTACATTAATGCTCCATTAGAATTTAAATACAATTTTTCGCGGAAACTTGTTTTAAATTATCTTTCTATCCGGTAGAGATGGACGCCGTAACCTGCAAAGTTATCTCTGAATTTACCGTTCTTCACTATTATGGATCGATTCTCGCCCAACACTTCCACCTTCTTCCCTTCCGCTACCGTAAAAGTGGGTCGCGCCATTCCATTACGCATCGCCACAGCGAAAATATAGTCTGATACTCCATCACTTTTGGTCATGATATCTACAGGAACTTCTTTGTTATCTGTACTTACGGAAGCAATCCCCCGAACGTCGGGGCTATTCAAAACTCCTGCTAATGAATTGATCTGAAAGTTAATTTCCTTTACGGCCCTGATCATAATCGAATCATTCAACAGAGCAGCAGCATCCTGTGGTTCTCTGAAAGAATGACAGAAGTATCCAATTCCTTTCGCGCCCCGTATGAGAGCCATCCAGACCTCTGCTTTCACCTCCTCAGGTCTTGGCTTTCTTTGGCTTGTGGGATGAATCGCCGTAGTTTCTATCCAGCACCAGGCCGGTTTGGTATCTTCCGACCATAATCTAAGGCTGTCTATTCCATTAGCTACGAAATACAGGTTATTTTGAGTTTCGGGATCCGAGTTATTCACCGGGTAAATATCAAAAGAGGCAATATCGCAACCTTTCAAATAGCCGTTATT
>CAZFQV010000557.1:0-1381 GCA_964521175.1 uncultured Sphingobacterium sp. | reverse complement strand
CGCCGCTTTCCATGCATCGTGAATGGATTCACGCGAGGCAATACCGCAGGCATTGGTATGTTTTAGAATGGCGAAGGTTGGGTCTTCGAACTCATCGATTAATGCCACTGCGGCATCAACATCTATCAGATTATTATAAGAAAGCTCTTTACCATTAAGTTTATCAAACATCGTATCCAGGCGACCATAAAAAAGTCCTGTTTGGTGAGGGTTTTCACCGTATCTCAGCTGACTAACTTGCGATTCGCTGTATTTGAACACGTTGACAGGCTCCTCCTGATTAAAATAATGGAATATTGCAGTATCGTAATGAGAAGAAATATCAAATGCACGTCGGGCAAACGCCCTGCGATCTGACAACAAGGTTGCACCATTATTCTTCTCCAGGATGGTTGCCAGGCTACCATAATCATCTTTGGACGCAATAATGACAACATCCTGGTAGTTTTTGGCTGCAGCGCGAATCAAAGAAATACCGCCGATATCTATTTTCTCTATAATATCTTCTTCTTTCGCTCCTGAACGTACGGTTTCTTCGAAGGGGTAAAGATCCACGATCACTAAATCGATTTCGGGAATTTCATACTCTGCAATCTGTGATTGATCATTCTGATGATCACGACGATTGAGTATACCACCAAAAATTTTAGGGTGCAGTGTTTTTACTCTTCCCCCAAGTATGGAGGGATAGCCCGTAAGATCTTCCACCGCTATCACGTCGATACCGAGTTCGCGTATAAATTTCTCAGTTCCTCCCGTGGAATAGAAGGTTACTCCTGCGGCATGGAGCTGGCGGATCAAGGGTTCCAGGTTGTCTTTGTAATAAACTGATAATAAGGCGTTTTTGATCTTGACGGGATAGCTCATTTATAATTAGTATTAGAAGGCGCAAAGATAGTTTTTTTGGCTGGAAACGGGAAATGGTAGACCAGATCATTTTGGGTTTTGTTAGAGATATTTATACATCGCTTTCCTCCGTCGTCATTCCAGCGACTAAATGGTTTTACAACGAAGCCATGGCCTTTCGGGTTTAGCTTTCGCGAAGACAATTTGACAAATAGTTTCATTGGCACCACCAAAACAATATCTTTGTTTTAAAACATAGATTTTGAAGAAACGAATAGCCATTTTTGCTTCCGGTTCCGGATCCAATGCCCAGAAGATCATGGAGTATTTTAAAAAGCATGACGATGCGGAGGTTGCTATTGTTCTGACAAATAACCCTGAAGCTTATGTCCTCCAGCGTGCGGATAATTTTGAGATCCCATCTCACGTCTTTGATAAGCATGAATTCACGCAAACAGATGACGTCATTGCTTTACTCAAAAATCTTAAGACCGATCTCATTGTGCTGGCAGGATTCCTCTGGCTCATTCCCGAA
>CAZFQV010000556.1:0-1383 GCA_964521175.1 uncultured Sphingobacterium sp. | reverse complement strand
CTCCGCGCATACGCTCAAAAAGCCGGAGAATACGTTCCTTAATTACCTTTTTATCTGCATAGAGAATATGCGGGTCAAGATTACCCTGAATTGCCATCCCCGCTGGAAGTTTCTTCTTAATATCCAAAAGATCGGCATTCCAGTCTACGGATACCACGTCCGGCTTCGCCTCTGCCATTACAGGTGCAAAAACAGAGCTCCCTTTACAGAACGATATTACCGGAATATCTTTCCGATCTAACTTAGAAATAATTTCTTTGTTATACCTATGAGAGAATTCCTTATAGTCGTCCCAGGATAAAGCCAATGCCCAGCTATCGAACAGCTGTACGGCATTTACACCTGCAGCGATCTGGAGGTTCAGATAATCTACTGTAATCTTTGCAATCTTCGCAAGCAGCTGATGGGCGAGCTCCGGATGATTGTGGATCAGCAGCTTGGTTAATTTAAAATCTTTCGATGAGCCGCCTTCGACCAAGTAACTCATCACGGTAAAAGGAGCCCCGGCAAACCCGATTAGCGGCACCCGTCCGTCCAACCGCTGTTGAATAACTTTTATGGCATCAGCCACATACTGCAGTTTGTCGACGGCGTCTGCTGAGAGACTGTCAATGTCGGCCTGAGTACGTACCGGATTCGCAAATCTAGGCCCGATGCCCTGAGTAAAACTCAGGTATCCACCCATCGCTTCACCGGTAACTAATATATCGGAAAATAAAATTGCCGCATCAATACCCAGCAGATTCACCGGTAGCATGGTGACATCCGCTGCGATATCAGGTGTCTTACACATCTCAAGGAAAGAGTATTTATTTTTAATCTCCCAGTATTCAGGCATAAACCGACCTGCTTGACGCATCATCCATACCGGAGGGCGTTCTGTTTTCTTCGAAAACGCAGCTCTTAAAAAAAGGCTGTCCTCTATATTATTCTTGCTCACTACGCTTGGTTAATTTCGGATTCTATCTTTAAAATAATATTTTTAACTCTCTCTGTAATCTTGTAGGCTCTGGCTTTAGCGATATAAGCTGCAGCTTTACTCAAATCTTTTCTTCGCAAATTAATATTAGCCAGGTGGACTAGTACAATCGCTTTATCATTTTCATTTCTTAACGGAAATTTGCTTGCAATCTGAAAATGTCTTTCGGCTTCGTCATAGTTATGACGATGAAGCTCTATATTGCCGTAGATAAACTCATAGAATCCCCGGCGATGCGATCTCAGTCGATCCGGATCCTTTATTTCTTTCAGCAACTCTTCGGCGGCATCATAGTTTTTCGCATGAAATTCACGCGCCGCCATCACTACTGTGCCTTCCTTGAAATAGCCCCAAATGAGGAGGACTATGCCAACACCAATAATGGCCGTTATCTCATAAACCTG
>CAZFQV010000555.1:0-1389 GCA_964521175.1 uncultured Sphingobacterium sp. | reverse complement strand
GGCGCCGAAAGAGCCGGTGAAAGTGGGCCACGTCTTCAAATCCGCTGGCCACGGCCACTTCGAGAACACTCATCGCCGATTGGCGCAGCAGTTCCATCGCCACGCGAAGCCGTTTCTGCACCAGCAATTCGCGAAAACTGGCGCCACAACACTCGTGAATGACGTGACTGGCCCGGCTTTCGCTCAAGCAAAGCTTTTGCGCCAGCATCGGCAATGTCACAGGCTGGTCATAGTGATCCTCGATAAAGCGCTGCACCACGGCCCGGCGCGTCGTTCGGGATTGTCGGGAAATCGTGGAGGGGGAATAAGCGATGGATCGCCCTGACTCCAATTCCTGAACCCATTTCTGTAGCCGGGCGGCCAGTTGGCGCAAATGCTCCAGGACCAACTGGGCCTCATCCTCCCCGACGGGCCCCGGCATTTCGCTTCCTTTTGCCCAGGGCGATTTCGGCCAGGAAGCCCGGCGTTCCCAAACGGCCGAGATCAAATGCGGGCCCGGCAAACGAGGACCCGCAAATAAGATCCAGGCGAGTTTCTCTTCTTCAAAGACCGGCATCGCCCATTCCACGAGGCCCGCGTGACAGACGTGAATACGCCCTTCGGGGAGGTCGGCCAAATCCTGGCGTAGTTTTCTTAGTTCGAAATCGAAACATACCGTATGATGCCCCCGGGCTTTAACCGCGAGGCAAAGTGGCGAGCGATGGTGAAACCGGTTGGGCTTCAAAAAGGGACTTAGGGAACCGGCAAGATCGTGAATGGTGATATTCAGGTGATGAATGCACTCAAACGCCCCGATGGCGCGTTCCGGAATATCAAATTGAACCACACCCTATTTTGCCAGGGAAAGGCAGCAGGAAAAGTCATTTTTGCAGCCGCCGAAACCACGTATTTCCCCAAGACATTCTGATTTACTGGCTTCATGCCAACAGCGGAAAACTCGAAGCACTCGAAGAGCTATTCATTCCAGAGAAGCATTCCCATTGAAGAAAATTACGACCTTGTCGTGGCCGGAGGGGGACCGGGAGGGAGCGCCGCCGCCATTTGCGCCGCGCGGCTCGGTGCGAAAGTCTTGCTGATCGAAGCCACCGGCTGCCTTGGCGGCATGGGCACCTCGGCGCTGGTCTCCGCCTGGTCGGACCTGGCGGATGGCGAGCAGATGATCGTCGGCGGCATCATGGGCGAGTTGATCGAGACGATGAACGCGCGAGGTCACTTCAAACCCGGCATCGACCCGGCCATGTGGCAGAAAAAGCTGCATGGCGGCATGGGCTTCAATGCGGAGGGGTTGAAGCGGTTGCTCGATGAGCTTTGCCTCAAAGCGGGGGTGGAAATCCGGTTCTTTACCCGGCTGATCGACGTCGATTTCGACGCCTCTCAATCGATCGTCAA
>CAZFQV010000554.1:0-1390 GCA_964521175.1 uncultured Sphingobacterium sp. | reverse complement strand
GCGACCAGCTTCCCGTGCGGTGTTCGCTGTACCGCCCGCGGTTGGTTTGCCAGGGGTGGGTCCAGTTTGGCCATGAGGCTAGTTTAACCAGCACATCCTTTGCATAAATCCCCGCTTCCTTATTTCCATGAAACGCGTAATCACGGGCGTTAAGGCGCAGGGCCTCTCCTGTATGATAGATCTTATTGCCCCATGCATTCCAGGTTGGCAGCCAGTCTTCCTTAGGGAACTGATCCAGGTCAAAGGTCAGGCTGCTGACCGGGATCCTGTCGCGCTGTACTTTTGCACTGGTCGAAATATCATCATAAACCTTTTTAAATTCAGGCTTCTGCAGTTTAGCATCCAGCAGTTTCTTTTTATCATCATCGAACATCAGACGGGGGTGTACTCCCGCCATATTCTTCGGTGCAATATGGATGGTGAACTCGGTCGAGGCCAGTTGTTTAGAGCCGTCGAGCGCATGAATTCTGGCTATATACAAGCCCTCGGGGAAATTAAGCTTCAGAGGTTTTAACAACCAGTCGCTGCCGCTTTTGCCGAGATCGCCTTTGTAAAGTGATTTGTTCTGATCGGTAAAAGATACGATCTCCAGGCTCACTTTTTTAGCATTTACAGGCCATTGCCCCTTCAGCAGCAGGTTATCTCCTGCGAAATAATGTTTCTTCGGGATATAGGTTTCATATTCAGGCAGTTTATATACTTCGGGCGTACTGAACCGGAAAGCAGTTTCCCGGGCTGCCACGAAATTAATGTCGTCCAGGCCCAGGTATATCGGCATGTCCGGATCAGCAGATGGGAACTTGGCCAGGACTGCCAGGGCATATATCCTGATCTTATCTTTGCCCGCCATCTGCGGATTTTCTGAAACCAGGTCACTGAAGCTGACATTGGCAGTAACCCATTTATTTCTTTCGGGGTTTTGGATTGTAAAATCCAGCTTTCCCAGCTCACCTGCCGCAAATCTTACTTTATAGGATTCGGCCGGTGTATTCGATTTGAGGTAATACCTGAGACTCAGTTTTGCACCGGGTACCAGGTACATATTCAGGAGCTTCTGCGCCCCTGCATAGGCGTCTACATGCGTATAAGCTGTAACCTTCTGCACCACGGAAATATTGGGATCGCCGGGGACTATTTCATTGGGACGGAAATCCTGGTTGTAGGCAATATCCTGCCAGTGAGGGTAGGAAGCCCACGCCCCCAGTTCCCGGTCTTCGAAATTTTCCGTGTAGGTCCAGGGTTCTACCTGTACATCCGGGTTAACCGGAGGAGCCATCTGAGCATATCCTGAGTTAAATACTAAAGCAGATGCTGAGGCAAAGAGAAAAAATACTCTGTTCATGTCTTTTTATATTGTATTTTTTGATTATTTCATTCTAAGCGTAAAATC
>CAZFQV010000553.1:0-1391 GCA_964521175.1 uncultured Sphingobacterium sp. | reverse complement strand
GATAGCCCGGAAAATGAATCCTATGGCTTATCTGTATCTAAATAGTTTGCAGAAATCTGAATTCGTGCACTTGGAGAAGATAGGTTACCTTTCATATATTTCGGCCTACATGCCGGTTCGGGATGCTCAGAATGAGGCTATAGCTTATCTGGGGCTCCCATATTTTTCAAATGAAAGAGACTTTGATGAGAGGATTGGCCTGCGGTTAAACGCACTGATCAATGTGTATGTCCTTGTGTTTGTCGCCATTGGCTTTTTCGCGGTCTTTGTAGCCAACCGGATTACTAACCCGCTTAGCCTGATTCAGAGAAGCCTGAGAGAGATCAAAATCGGACAAAAGAATGAGCCTATTTCCTGGAAGCGAAATGACGAAATCGGTAACTTGATTAAAGAGTACAATACGATGATAGCGGCATTAGAAGATAGTGCACAGAAACTGGCCAAATCTGAGCGAGAGACAGCCTGGCGTGAAATGGCAAAGCAGGTTGCTCACGAGATAAAAAACCCACTGACTCCGCTTAAGCTTGGAGTACAACTTTTAGATAAATCGTGGAAAGAGAAAGATCCTAAATTTGATGCTAAATTCGAGAAATTCAGTAAGTCATTTATCGAACAGATAGAGAGCCTGTCACATATTGCCTCAGAATTCTCAAACTTCGCGAAAATGCCAGACACTGTGCTCGAGGGGGTGTATGTTAAGGATATAGTTGATCAGTCGATAGAGCTTTACAGACAATCTGCTCATACACGCATAACGCTGGAGAACAAGTGTACTAAAAGAGCTTATGTTAAAGCTGATAAGGACCAGTTGCTCCGCTGTTTTAATAACCTCATAAAGAATGCCATTGAGGCGAGGAAAGAAAAGCAGCAGTGTCTGATACATATCATTATGTACTGCAATGATGAGGAAGTCTTTATTGAAATTAAGGATAATGGTATCGGTATTTCTGAGTCATTGGGTGAAAAGATCTTTATGCCGAACTTTACGACAAAAAGCTCAGGTACAGGTTTAGGATTGGCTTTTGTTAAACAGGCAATAGAGAATATAGAGGGTAGTATATTATTTAAGACGGGCTCTGGTAGAGGAACTACCTTTTATATCACCTTACCCATGAAAGATATATAGCAGGTTTAAAACGAATGTTCTGTTTACCGCAAACTAATAATACCTTTTCCCATCGTATACCCGTCAGTATAAAGCACAACAGTATAAGCGCCTTTCTGAAATTTCCCTAGGTTTATCCAGTCAATTGCGTAACGCTTGCCATCGTCCGCAAACTCAATCGCTGTTTTATAGGTGTATTGCAATTCCTCATCATCGGTAGTAAACAAGCCACCGTTATTAGGTATAATCAAGTTTCCGCTCGGATCAATAATCCTCAAAAAAACTT
>CAZFQV010000552.1:0-1394 GCA_964521175.1 uncultured Sphingobacterium sp. | reverse complement strand
GCATGTCTTTTTGCACCCCAGCGAAACGACCCAGGAGCAGGACCAGGAGGGCATCCCCAATGCCATGCTCGAAGCGATGGCCACCGGCCTGCCCGTCGCCGCGACGTGGCACGGCGGCATCCCCGAGGCCATTGCAAACGAGCGGAGCGGTTTTCTCGTGCCGGAGCGCGACCCGGAAGCCCTCGCCGCCATCCTCGAGCAGATCACCGAATCTTCCGAATACCTTCAGATCATGGGAAGGCAGGCCTCCGAGGGCGTGCGCATGGAATTCGAGCAATCCGCCGCCATCGAAAAGCTGGAAAGCTTTTACGACGAAGCCATCTGCCTGGCAAAAGCGAAGCTCCCGCAATGCGCTAAAAAATGATTGGGTGCCCTCAAGAATCGAGGAAAAACTTGTTGTCAAATGGGGAAATCCCCCTACCGGTAAGGGAGTTTCGTTGCCGAAAAAGCGCCGGCTCGTCCAAGCCCTGCCTCATTGATCATGATCGGCCATCGGCGAAGCGGCCCTTATTCTCATGACTTCATTCGCGTACCTTTTTGAGCGCTTCCCTTCGTTCACGCAGACTTTTTGCTATCGCGAAGTGGGCGAAATGCGGCGCATCGGGACCTCGCCCGCCCTTTACTCCATTCGGCGACCCGACGACATTCCCGTCGATTGCCCGTCCGAAATAGCCCAGGCCGTCCAATACTTTCCCGAGGAAGGCCCGGGCCGGATTCTCAAAGACGCTCAGGCAAAAGGTTGCCTCGGAAGCCGGGAGAAAAAAATCATGGATGAATGGAGGTACCGTCCGGACAAAAACCGTATTTACGAGGCCCTCTGGCTCGGCCCCCGGCTTCAAAAGGAAGGCATCCACCATGTCCATGTCCATTTCGCGGGCATCGCGGCACGCACGGCCTATTGGCTTAAGCAGTTTTTCGGGATCGCCTTTAGTTTCACGGGCCATGCCAATGACGTTTTTTGCGAGACCGACTTCCCCGTTCAACTTGCCGATCTCATCCGGGAAGCTTCTTTCGTGGTGACCGAAACCCGTTTCAGCCAGGAATGGCTTCAAGAACAGCACCCGGAATGGGCCGCCAAGATTCACCGGGTCTATAACGGCATCGATCTCTCGCTTTTTCCGGGAACGGCAGCCCCGGCATCGGGTTCCCCCCGGATTGTCTCGGTGGGCCGGTGCATCGAAAAAAAAGGGTTTGCAGATCTTATCGACGCCTGTGCGCTCTTGCGGGAGCGCGGGGTCGATTTAGAATGCTCCATCGTGGGGGGCGGCCCCTTGGAAGAATCGCTTCGCGCCCGGGTGGCAGAGCGCGGCCTGGAAAAAATCGTCAATCTTACCGGCCCACTGCCGCAGGAAAAGGTGCGGGAAATGCTCGTTGGCTCGCAGCTCTTTGTGTTG
>CAZFQV010000551.1:0-1397 GCA_964521175.1 uncultured Sphingobacterium sp. | reverse complement strand
GGTTGCGCCGGGTACCTAGTGTCCTTCCTTGGACGCCGCGTGGTCTATTTCGGCCGTACCGCCGAAACCCATGTCGAGCACTTTCCAAAGTGACGGCGCCATGGTCATGACACTCTCTAGTCTCCCTGCCTGTCATGGATGGCTTTGAGGATCTGCTCCTTTATCGCATCCAGGTTGAAGCTTGCGCCTCTCTGCATTGGCGGAAAATCAATGAAAGTCTTGCCGACTTTTTCGACTTGCTGCTGCACAAATACAAACCGCCAGAATTGATAGGTAAACCAGTTTGCATACTGGAGCGAGCCTGTGATTCCTGTACGCTCAAGCGGCTCCCGGATCACCTGCCAAATCTACGGCGCACTCGGCTGTCAGCTTGCCCGCAATCTCTATGCTGAGGCGGGCTACCGATACCTTTACGTCGACTATCGTCACGACGGCTTCATCTACGACGTCTCCACGGGAGGCGCGCAGGTGACCATGGAAATCAATTTTTGAGCCTTGCCCCTGGTTTACCCCTCTGGCCACGCTTTCGGCGGCCAGGCGAACTTTTCAGGGCGATGATTTTCCAATTTCCCAATTTCCAGGTGCATTTGGGTCCGCAACGCTGTTGGATAACGTCGCGCCAATGCACGACCTGCCTTCCATCCCGGCCCGCTTCCCTCTTTTCGACCTGATCCCGAAAGACGGCGACGCCTCGCGCCCGCCCGGGAACGATTTCCTGCTGGGGCGGTTCCTGGAGTTTATCGAACAAAAACGGCTCCAACTTTATCCGGCGCAGGAAAACGCCATTCTGGAGTTGTTCGAGGAGCACAACGTCATCCTCAACACGCCCACCGGCTCGGGGAAATCGCTGGTCGCCACGGCGCTTCATTTCAAGGCGCTGGCCCAAGGGAAGCGGTCCGTCTACACCTGCCCCATCAAGGCGCTGGTCAACGAGAAATGGCTTGCGCTTTGCCGCGAATTTGGCCCGCAAAACGTCGGCCTGAGCACCGGCGACGCCTCGGTAAACCGGGACGCGCCGATCCTCTGCTGCACCGCCGAAGTTCTCGCCAACATCGCCCTGCGCGAGGGGGCGCAAGCCCGGGTGGACGACGTAATCATGGATGAATTCCATTACTACTCCGACCGGGACCGGGGCGTCGCCTGGCAAACGCCGCTGCTTACCCTGCCACAAACCCGTTTCCTTTTGATGTCGGCCACGCTCGGCGAAACGGCTTTTTTCGAGGGGGAACTGACCCGCCTCAACGGCCGCCCCACGGTCACCGTCTCTTCCGCCGAGCGGCCCGTACCGCTGGAGTTTTCCTACTCCGAAACGCCGCTGGCCCAGACGCTCGAAAACCTTCTGGCCGAGGGGAAAGGCCCCGTCTACGTCGTCCATTTCACTCAACTCGAAGCGGCCA
>CAZFQV010000550.1:0-1398 GCA_964521175.1 uncultured Sphingobacterium sp. | reverse complement strand
TCTACTTAAGAAACTGCAGGGTAGCTCCCTGCTTTTTTTTATTTAGACGAGAACCATTTCTTCGTAGTTTAAACATTTCTTATCTTCATATTATGAAAATTCTCCTTTACCCGGTCTTTTGTACTCTGATATTATTATCTGCATGCGGTCAGGATCGCAATTTAAATGATATGGAAGACGGGCTCCGCGCTTTCAGCGCAGACAGTATGCGTCTACATGTGGCAGAGTTGTCAAACGATTCAATGTTAGGTCGCAAGCCTTTTACAGTAGGAGAAACCCTGACGATAAATTATCTTGAAAGAAAGTTTAGAGAAGCTGGGCTGGAGCCTGGGAATGGAAGCAGCTATCTCCAGGAGGTTCCTATGGTAAATATTCAAACCTTTGCCGATCCCTCGATGAGGGTTTCATCGGCCAAAGGAAACTTCAGCCTCCAGGGATTCGATGATTATGTTATATGGACTGACAAAATAACGGAGTCGGTAAGTTTGAATTATGATGAGGTGGTATTTGCGGGCTACGGCATAGTTGCCCCCGAATATAACTGGAACGATTACGAAGGGCTCGATGTAAAAGGGAAGGTAGTGATGGTTATGGTTAATGATCCCGGCTTCGCTACTGGCGACACGGCGCTTTTCAAGGGTAAAACCATGACGTATTACGGCCGGTGGACCTATAAGTTTGAGGAAGCGGCCCGGCAGGGCGCAAAGGGCTGTCTCATTATACATACTACAGAAGCGGCCAGTTATCCCTTTTCCGTGGTTCAGAATAATTGGAATGCATCTAAGCTTCGTCTGGACGACAGAGACAAAAATAATAAATACACCGATATTAACGGTTGGGTATCACTGCCTGCTGCTAAAAAAATGATCCAGGCAGCCGGAATAGATGCTGTCAGCCTTTTAGACAGCGCAGATCAACCTGGTTTCAAAGGCATGCCGTTGAAATTGAGGCTGTCTGCAACCATCAAGGTGAAGACTACCTTTAATAAGTCGTATAATGTGATAGGCAAGATTAGCGGTAACAAGCGACCGGATGAGGTCATCATATACTCCTCGCATTGGGATCACCTCGGTATCGGCAAACCGGATGAGACGGCGGATTCAATCTATAACGGCGCATTCGACAATGCCAGTGGAATCGCCGGTCTGCTGGAAATATCCCGGGCCTTCAAAAGCCTCAAGGTAACGCCCGAAAGATCTATAATTATCCTGGCTGTCACAGCCGAAGAGCAGGGGCTATGGGGTTCAGCCTATTATGCTCAAAACCCAATCTATCCTGCTGAAAAAACAGTTGCCAATATCAATATCGACGGCGTAAACCCCTTTGAAAGTACACGAGACATAATCATTATTGGTAAGGGTCAATCTGAGCTTGAAGACTATCTTCAGCGCGAGGCCG
>CAZFQV010000549.1:0-1401 GCA_964521175.1 uncultured Sphingobacterium sp. | reverse complement strand
GACAAACCGTTAGAAAATCTTTTTTTTTTTTTTGCGAAAATTTGGGATTCATTTCCATTTCGGTTTCCTCTTAAACAATCCCACAATAGTCAGTAACATGACATAAAAGTAATAAACGAAATCTAATACCGGAAGCCACCATATCAGATCAAGAGTTTTTAGTTTTCTCATCGCCGGCACGAGTACAATAACCTGCGCAAGTATACGAAGCACATATATCGTTAATACCAACCACCATTGAGCCTGAAGACAGATCAGACTGAGGAGGAATGTATAGAAAAATATCCCTGAAAGTGCCTGTACTGTCAAAACTTGCTTATGCTTTCTTTGATAAGCGCTGCCGGCACTTTGATGCCTGACTTTTTGCCGATAATAAGCTGAATATGAATTTACCGGTTCTGACCATACTTGCGCATCGGGGTGGATCTCTATCACCGTATTCAGACTATTGGCATTTTGATTTACGAAAAGATCGTCATCTCCCGACAGAATATGCATGTGTGAAGCAAATCCCTTTCCTCTGAAGAAAAGTGATTTTTTATAGGCCATATTCCTTCCGACGCCCATATAGGGGTTACCAGCGAGCGCAAAAGAGAGATAATTCAGGGCAGTATAAAATGTTTCAAAACGTACCATTGTGTTTAAAAAGCCGCCTTTACGTACATAAGGTGAATAGCCCAGGACAATTTCAGTCTTCTCCTGAAAGTTACTTTGCATGATGCGTAGCCATTGGTTGGAAGAAGGCTGACAGTCAGCATCCGAAAAGAGCATATGCTCGTTACCGCTTGCCTTTATGCCGATTGTTACCGCAAACTTCTTACCATGTTTAAACCGGGGATGGTCGTGCAGGGTAACTACCTTCAGATGCTTATACTCAGCGGATAATTCCTTTAAATACCATTCCGATCCATCATCCGAACAATCATTTACGAGTACCACCTCGAAATCAGGATAATCCTGCTCCAGAAAGTACTTCAAGTTAACCTTTAGGTTTTCGAGCTCATTCCTGGCACATATAATCACTGAAACAGGTTGTTCCAACGAGGGCTCTGATTGGGATATTTTATAAAACGATAGTTTGGAATGTATGACGAGGATAAAATACAGTTGCAGAAAAAAACAAATCTGAAGGGCAATTAAAAGGCTAATGTAAATAATATCCACGCTAAAGGGTTTCGGTAAATAAAGGTAAATTTCTGATTTTTAAGCCAACAAACATCATCCTTTTATAAAATAAAAAAACACAGCTGACATATCTATGGACTGTGCCGGCAGCTCCCATTATAACAACTATATTATTACTATTTTTGCGGGTATTATTCATAAGAATGAAGTTTAAGTTAGAGGCTACAGACAAAAATTCCAAAGCCCGTGCAGGGGAGATTAGTACCGATCATGGGA
>CAZFQV010000548.1:0-1408 GCA_964521175.1 uncultured Sphingobacterium sp. | reverse complement strand
TCGGACTTTTCTATATTTTCGCCATTCTATCGGTCGAAACAATAGGCATCCTGATGGCCGGCTGGGGATCTAACAACAAGTACGCTTTACTGGGATCCATGCGGTCGGTGGCGCAGATGGTGTCTTATGAAATCCCTGCAGGCATCGCATTGATCTCCGCAGTGATGATTTCCCAGACTTTTAATATGCAGGAAATTAGTATTAAACAGGGTATTTTAAGTCCTGAGAGCATACGTTTCCTGGGCTTATGGGAGGTGCAGCAAGTTGGAGGTATGCCGGCCTGGAATATTTTCCAGGCTCCGCATTTAATCCTTGCCTACGCTATTTACTTCATTGCCTCTCTCGCTGAATGTAATCGGGCGCCCTTTGATATCCCGGAGGCAGAGTCCGAACTGGTAGCAGGCTTCCATGTGGAGTATTCCGGACTGCGATTCGCCTTTTTCTTCCTGGCTGAGTATTCGATGATGTTCCTGGTGAGCATGATCGGGGTGATCCTCTTCCTTGGCGGATGGAATAGTCCCTTGCCGAATATCGGCTCGGTCAGCCTGGCGGACTGGACCACCGGCCCGGCATGGGGGATTTTCTGGGTCTTAACGAAATCATTACTCATCGTGGCCATTCAAATATGGATCAGATGGACCTTGCCGCGGTTAAGAGTGGATCAGCTGATGAGTTTATGCTGGAAGGTGTTGACGCCGCTGGCTTTTTTATGTATGCTTATTTCAGGAATCTGGCGGCTAACCATGATGTAGAACTTAACAAATGATAAATAAACTGATAAATGTTCTTAGAACCGTTTGGACTGGCCTGAAGCTTACGTTGCGACATTTCTCTGCGGCAACCGAAAGCAGGAAAGTAATGTCGGTGACTGATAATAATTATTTTTCACAGAATAGCGGTACAACGACTATCCAATATCCTCATCAGAAGCTGCCGGTGCCGGATGTAGGTCGCTATCAGCTTGATGTGGAAATCGACGATTGTATCGTATGCGACCTCTGCGCCAAAATTTGCCCGGTAGACTGTATCGAGATTGAAAGCATAAAGGCCACTGAAGCGATCGGGAAAACCTCAGACGGTACCACCAAGCGTCTTTATGCGGCTAAGTTTGATATCGATATGGCCAAATGCATGTATTGCGGCCTTTGCACGATTGTTTGTCCTACGGAGTGTATCATCATGACCGATCAATACGACCGGAGTATGCTTAAACTAAATGAGATGATCTATGAGTTTTCAGATATGAGCCCTGCAGAAGCCGAAGAAAAGCGGATTGCGATAGAAAAACTGAATGCCGAACGTCTCGCAGCGAAACAGGCCGCATTAAAACAATCTGACACGAATTAAATAGGGTATGGAAGAAATTATATTTTATTTTTTTGGACTTCTGACATTGTTGTCTGCCCTC
>CAZFQV010000547.1:0-1410 GCA_964521175.1 uncultured Sphingobacterium sp. | reverse complement strand
AATTAACTAATATTTACACAGCCGATGACAGACGGATTCGTGAAATTATTGACGCGCTTGATAAGTATACGAAAGATATACAAGATGTTAGGGCTATTGGGTTCTGCGTTTCGATGGATCATGCCAAATTTATGGCGGAAAAATTTTCATTGGCGGGCCTTAAAGCTGATTATTTAACGAGTGCAAATGATCAGAATCGCGGAGTTGTCAGGCAAATGCTTTTGAAGAAAGAGATAAATTACCTCTTTGTTGTTGATATTTTTAATGAGGGAGTGGATATACCTGAGATTGATACTGTTTTATTCCTGAGGCCTACTGAAAGCTTGACTATTTTTCTTCAACAACTCGGCAGAGGATTGAGATTGGCAGACGATAAAGATTGTCTTACTGTTTTAGACTTCGTTGGTAATGCACGACCAGAATACACTTTTGAAAATAAGTTCAGAGCGCTTATCGGGAAAACAGCCACGACTGTATATAAGGAAATAGAAGATAATTTCCCGCATTTACCTTTAGGGTGTTCGATCGTTCTGGAAAAGAAAGCCAAGGCAATTATTTTAGCAAATATCAAAGCTGCCACTTCACTAAATCGAAATCAGCTTATTCAGAAAATTAGAAGTTTCAAACATCAAACAACACTTCCGTTAAATCTTAAAAATTTTATTGAATTCAACGATATCCCTATTCAAGCAATCTATAAAAGAGGAAGTTGGAAGCGACTTTGTCAATTGGCAGATGTAATCGATTCTTTCGAAGAGATCAATGAGAAAGAGATCGTTTCAGCGATTAGCAGAAAATGGTTATCTACTAAATCGACTAGTTATTTCCAGTTTATATTAAATATTGCTAAAACGAAATTTCAAGTCCGCTGGAGTGAATTAGATGAAAACGAGATGGCCATGATGTTGATGCTGCATTATGACGTTTGGCAATCGGCGGGCGGTTTTCAATCGCTAAAAGATAGCATTAGCGCAATAGGAAGGAATCAGGCTTTGGTGGATGAAATCATCGAGGTTTTAGAATTGCTAATTGATAATATTGATTTTAAAGAGATTGAGATCGATTTACCCTACGTACAGCCTTTGAAAGTTCATGCGCGATACACGCGAGATCAGATTCTAGCTGCTTTTGGATTGAGTACATTCGATCGAAAGTCTCCAAGTAGGGAAGGCATAGCAGAAAATCAGCAATTGAACACTGAATTACTTTTTGTCAACTTAATTAAATCGGAAGAAAATTTCTCCCCTACCACGATGTATGATGATTATGCAATTAACGAAATGCTGTTCCACTGGCAAAGCCAAAACTCTGCAGGCCCAGAAACGCCAAAAGGATTGTCGTATATCAACCATCGAGAAGATAAAAAAAGAATGCTCTTGTTTATAAGAGAGAAAGCAAATGATGCATTTG
>CAZFQV010000546.1:0-1411 GCA_964521175.1 uncultured Sphingobacterium sp. | reverse complement strand
ATCATATATGGTGAACCATCTTCAGCGTTGCCTGAAATTGAAACTGACCCCGATTAGCAGCGCATGCTTGATACCGATGAGCATCAATATCCCGCCCAAAAGAATAGTGATATAAGCGATCTGAATCAAAAGACCAATCAGGTAGCTCTTTATGATTAGCTCCGTTTCTTTCATTGCCTCCATGACCTTTGTATGTTGGGCAGGTTCAAACCACATAAATACGAAACGTAAAAGCAGGTTTTTATAGAATAAAATGAGGTAGATGTAAATGGGAGTAAGGCCCAGAAAGATAAACATGGAGCTTAATGAAACCGCCGCTCCACTGATCATTGTTCCGGCATTAGCCATGAGCTTATTACTCTGATCTTTTAAGAAGTTAACCTGTTCCTGGGTGCTGAAATCGGTTTTTTGGTTGATCCAACTGCTCAGGTCATTAAGATGAGCAGAAATATTCTTTTGAATTTGGGGAAAATCGGATACCAGCCGGCTTACCTGAGACGAAAAGAACCAGATGATGATGGCCAGGAAGGTTGCTACCAAAAGCAGAGGAAGAAATATCGCCAGAAACTCAGGGAATTTCAGTCTTGCCAGGAAGCGATAGACCGGAAGCAGCATAATACTGATGAAAAAAGCCAGTAGGATGGGCATGATGATACCGCTGCCTATCACGATCAATGCACCTAAAAGACAAATACCCAAAAGCTCAATTGATCGTTTGACAGTCACCGGAAGTTCTTTCATATTTTTCGCTTTAATTAACAGAAGAACGCATTCTATGGAAATAAGTTTGTTCTAAAACCAAATCCTGTGTATCTGTAGAGATAAATATAATAATGTATTTGTACAAATAGTGGAGAAATGAACGGAACACTTTTGAAAAGATAATTAATCTGCTAGATTTGCATCGCTTTAGGTTCCCGATTTCACAATCGGGATTAAAAGGGAACCGGGTTAGAATCCCGGACAGTCCCGCTGCTGTGTTCTCCACAACGGTTATCCAATCTTATGGCCACTGTCTGCTCGATTGCGGATGGGAAGGCCGGATAAACCGGGAGTAAGTCAGAAGACCTGCCTGTAGTATTTATTCATAGCTTTCGGGGATTGAAGCTTGAATGGTCCTACTGTATTCAGTTTCCATTCTATACTCCTTCATTATCTGTTTGCTGTGGGAAAAACTCACAACAATGAAAACAAAGAAAATTTTCTTTTGTGCAGGCCTAGGGCTTGTACAAATGGTGCTGTCGACGAGCAGCATCTACGCTCAGGAAAGTCCTGTTGCGGCCTTGGATGAAGTAGTGGTGACGGCTAGCCGATCACCTAAGAAGATCTCAGAAATTGGTAAGGTGGCCAGAGTAATCACTGCCGAAACATTAGCCCGTAGTCAGGGGAGGACCTTGCCCGAGGTACTCAA
>CAZFQV010000545.1:0-1413 GCA_964521175.1 uncultured Sphingobacterium sp. | reverse complement strand
TGTAAACTTATTTTAGGACGATACAATGCACTTAGGCAATATCAGGAGATCCCGGGTCTATGCCCGGGAAGAACGTTTTATATTTCAACGCCTCCCCGTGCTACGACACGGGGTCTCCTGACTAAGACATGTGTTTAAATTATTTAAAATCTGCGGGGACAATCACCTCCAATGCCAGGGGCAGGACCCTGGCATTTATTTCCTTGACCTTTCCAAGGATCTCGCCATCTACCTGTAAGGTGGTCTTTTTGCTGCTTTTCACTAATACCTCACTGCATCTGATTATCTCAACGTAATCCGAGGTGTTTAGCTTTCCCATAAACATTTTCCAGGTAATCGATATGAGCTTGACCCTGGGAAAGGGCTTGATGATCACCAATTCGAATTTTCCATCATCCAGTATTCCGTTAGGGTTAATAATGGCGCCCGTGCCGTACCTTGAGGCATTGGCAAAAGTCAGGGAGACCGCTTTACGGGAGATCGTCCTCTTGTCATAGCTGATCTTGAAAGTATAATTTTTCAGGAAGAACATTTCTCCCAGCAAATGTTTACCATAAATCAGAATCCCTCTTTTGGGATCTTTTTCGAAGCGTTTGACCACTCTGGCGTTTAGCCCCACATCCCCAAGGTGGATACAAGTCTCGCCATTTATATCCAGCAGGTCTATTTTCTTTTTTTTGCCGCTACTGAGCAGCTCAAATGAGGTATCTATACTATTGATATTGAGCTCCCTAGCCATACCGTTGGCGGAGCCATAGGGAATGATAGCCAGTGTGACTGCTGTATGGGCAAGTATACCCGCAATAAAATTCACCGTGCCGTCGCCGCCTGTGGCAGCGACTATATCTGGTTTGAACTTCTTTATCAGGGAGCGTATTTTTTCCTCGTCATCGCCTTGCATCAGATAAGTTTGTGTTTTGAAACCTTTCGAGGCAGATTGACTGGCAATAAACTCGTTCAGCGAGTCGTCATTTCCTTTACCCGATTTTTGGTTTATAACAAACAGGATGCGGGAAACGGTATCCTGTGGCGATTTTTCGATTGTCATTTTAAAGCTGCTCTTTCACTTCGAGGAGAAACTGTTTCAGCCGTTCCAGAGAATCAATTACTTTTTGGTTTTCTTTAACCTCACCTTTGTTAACGCGGAGGTAATCCCTGGCGCCCTGCAGGGTGAAGCCTTTTTCTTTGACCAGGTTGAAGATGATTTTCAGGTTTTCCACATCATCAGGAGTGAAGAGCCTGTTGCCCTTCTTGTTTTTCTTGGGCCGTAGTATTTCAAATTCGCGCTCATAGAAGCGGATCTGAGAGGCGTTTACCTCAAACATCCGGGTCACTTCACCCATGGTATAGTAGAGTTTGCTGATCTCACGCTCTTTGTATGGCATAATGATGAATATTTGAAATGTAAAAATA
>CAZFQV010000544.1:0-1418 GCA_964521175.1 uncultured Sphingobacterium sp. | reverse complement strand
TGCAAAGTATCTGCCCTTCAAAGCCATGTCTGACAAGCGTGGGTAGGTTACCTGAATGGTCTATATGGGCATGGGTAAGTAATACCAGATCGATCTCAGCCGGATGAAACGGAAATTTTTCGTTTTCTTCAATCCAGGTATCTTTTTCGTAATCAAGCCCGCAATCGATGAGTATACGATAATTTTCGGTTTCCAGCAAATGCATACTTCCGGTTACCTGCTGAGCGGCACCCCATATCGTAAGTTTCATATATAAATTGTGTGAAGCTCCGAAGACCAGCCGTTAAATAAAATCAGGCTTCGAGCTGTAATTGGCTTAAATAACGGTATAAACCCTCTTCATTGTTCATTAACTCTGCGTGACTACCGCTTTCGACGACTTTGCCATTTTCGAGTACAATAATTTTATCGGCTTCCCGAATGGTGGAAAGTCGATGTGCAATTATAATTGAAGTTCTGTTTTTCATCAGCTCTTCCAGTGCTTCCTGAACCAAACGCTCAGATTCCGAATCCAGAGAGGAGGTGGCTTCATCTAAGATTAGAATAGCCGGATCTTTAAGCAAAGCTCTGGCGATAGCAATTCGCTGGCGCTGCCCCCCGGAAAGCTTTACGCCCCGCTCTCCAACTAGGGTATCATATCCTTCTGGAAAAGTATTAATAAATTCATGTGCGTTGGCTCTTTTAGCTGCCTGCAGGATCTCTTCTTCGGTACCATTCAGACGTCCGTAGGCAATATTTTCACGTATAGTGCCGCCAAACAGCAAAACGTCCTGAGGCACTATAGCCACTTGATTCCTAATGTCTGTAAGAGAAAACTCTGTTGAAGGACGTCCATCGAACAAAAGTTGGCCAGATTGTGTTTCATAAAAGCGGAGTATGAGGCTGGCGATAGTCGATTTTCCTGCTCCGCTCGGACCAATAATTGCTACTTTCTCGCCGGCATTCGCCTCAAACGACACGCCATTTAAAACCGTAATTTCCTTTCGGGAAGGGTAGGCGAATAACACATCCTTAAATTCCAGTTTACCATTGATCTCCTGTTTCACCGCATTCAACTTTTCATTCATCGAAATAGGTTCATTCTCTTCGGCAAGAATTTCGAGGATACGTTCGCTGGCACCGAAAGCCTTCTGCATGGTTGCATAAAGTTCAGGGAAGCTGCCCATTGCTGCACCAACAAATGTAGACAGCAAAATGAAGGTAAACATACTGGCCAGGCTTATTTCACCCGCCTGCACCAGGTGCGAGCCATACCATACCACGGACACGATGGTTCCGAATAAGCAAAAAATAATGAATGAGGCGAACACCCCGCGAAACCTTGCACCCCTCATGGCTATTTTAACAACCTCTCGGATACTGCGGTTATATCTTCCCACCTCGAACGACTCATTAACAAAGGCTTTTACGTTCGAAAT
>CAZFQV010000543.1:0-1419 GCA_964521175.1 uncultured Sphingobacterium sp. | reverse complement strand
CGGCACGCTCTCGTTTACGGCATTGTTGACCAAAGAGAACACCGACCAAAACGTCATTGATCTTACCAAAGCGGAGCTTCCAGAATATTCAGGGGACTACCAGGAACTCGGGTCATCCGGGAGCCAAGGTTTTCAGGCGCAAGGACTGATGGCCTTGGAGGCTTCCCAAGGCGATGGGGCTGTGGTCGCTTATCGAGATTTATGGGATAATGGGTTGGGATTTTCGTATAAGAAGGGAAAAATCAAACTAAAATGGAAAGAAGACGTCGCCCCGGAGCAGCGTCATGCTGTCAAGTATTTGATTGCATTTCGGCCTGAGGATGATCCAAAGACGCCCGAGGATGAATCCAAAAACGTTGAGATCGTGGGAAATCCGATTGAATGGGATGGGCAATCTGCGGAGTTTGAAGTGCAACCCGAGCTTGACCCGGATACTTTAAAGCCTCCACTTCAACCTGGGAAGTCAGATGGATCGTTTATTCTCCTGCATGCTAAGTTAGTGTCAGACTACAACAGGGACGGGAAAATTGATGGCCGGGATCGGGGAAAGGTAACTGCGGATAGTCCTTGGTATTGGTGGATCAACGACGACCATGATTCCGGGGATATGAGTGGTGTTGATATTCCGGGGGATACTTCGACTCCTGATGGCACACAAACCACCGTTCAAGGAACCCGTGATTTAGAGGATTACTTCCCTGTTTTCTTGGACATCAAACAATTGCTCAGCGTCCTCCCTCCTGGTCAGAATACATATCTTCTCAAGAACGCTGATAGCAATTTACGGTTTGTGTATACCGATCTGCTGCCGGGTAATTCGCGGAATTATCTTACTACGTTTACCGGCGCTGATTTGGATAATGCAACGACTCTGGCCGGAGTTGACGCCCATTGGATCACCAGCGATGGATACATGCTCTCGACGGATTTTCTGAACAAAATCATAAACGACGGCAAGGGAATCATACTGGTTGAAGGGAGGGGATCAACGACGAACCCTCTCGTTTTGGAAGTCGATCATGGCGGGCAAAAAATCTGTGAATTTAAATTCGACGTCAGTATTGACGGTGTAGAGAAGATGTTTCGCCAGGTAAATTTACGTGACAACGTTCCGAATTTAATGGGAACAAAGAAGGATGCGGCTCCTGCTACGAATTTGAGCGAGCCAGCAAATTTGCCAGACTCACTTGGTAGTCAAAAGTGGAACGTCTTTGTCATCGGTTCCAATGTCGGGGGAAACGCTTCGCGAGGATGGAACTGCGAAATGTTTAAACGTTTTTATCAATCCGGATCAAAGGCTAAGTTTATTGGAGTGTCTTGGTTTGGGGATCCTTATACAAATGGAGAATCAGGCTGTTACGACTATCATGCGTGCGAAATAAATGCATTTAGAACGGCGCAATCTTTGGCTAATGCTCT
>CAZFQV010000542.1:0-1424 GCA_964521175.1 uncultured Sphingobacterium sp. | reverse complement strand
TTTATCCCGGTTCCGGCGATCCGTGGTATAATTTACGGGCTCGGGCAGAGGAAACAGCGTAGACGACCAAAAAAGAGCCCCCACTTGTAAATTCAAATGATTTTAGGAATCATGTCATCTCCTCCAGATTGTTGACGCGGAAGACCTCCCTGGCGATTAGCTTGCAGTTCGTAGCTAACTCATCTAATGTACAAGACTTACTTTTCACCTTTGCAGGCAATTCATCAACGGTCTCCATCAAATCGATATGCAGCAAGGCGGTATCGGTAAGCGATTCACTTCCTTTCAACTGTCGAAACAAATCATAAGCAAGCTGCCAATTATTCCCCAGAAAAAACTGACCATAGTTCATGTAACGTTCCTTAGTTCTGAGACTAAGTAAGAGGTAAAACTGCGTTTTCATGATACGTTTAATAAAGAGCCCCTACAGCGAGGGGCCCTAAACTATTAGCCAGAAATTGCTTTTATTTAATCTCGATCTGTCTTCTGACGGATCTGGCTTCTTCGCGCTTAGCAATATCAATGCGTAATATACCATCAGCATAAATTGCGTCGATATTATCGTAATTGGCACCATCAGGCAAAGTAAAGGAACGCACAAAAGAGCTGTAGCTATATTCCCTTTTACTATATTTTTTTTCATGATCTGCCCGTTCTGAGCTATGCTCAACAGATACAGATAGTACATTACCTTCCAGATTCAACTTAAAGTCTTCTTTTTTCAATCCGGGTGCTGCCAGTTCAATATGATAATTATCCTCGGTTTCACTGATATTGACAGCAGGGACGCGTGTTATCATCCTGTCATTGAAAAATGTGTCGTTGAAAATTGAGTCGAAAACATCATTAAAGCCTGGCATTAATGTTCTGTTTCCATTGTTTCCATTGAATTTAACAAGTGTCATAATTTATTCCTCCAAGTTTTATAATGATTAATTAATAGATGATTAAGTAACAGATTTACACCGCTGGTAGAGCGATTTTGATATCGCCGTCAGGGTCAAATAAAACCGCTTTTTTTATCATTCCCTTCTTTAATATAACTTTATAGTCTGCAGATGTTTTTCGATTATCCGCAATATGCCGCTCTTCATTGCCAAGTACGGCCCACCCCCTATACCTGGTCTTTAACGCTTTTTCGATAGGTTCAGGAACATCCACATTCTTTATTACCTGTTTGGCATGTACCAGATTGCCATCCTTATTAAATACCAGCGTCTGCCTACCATCCTTGCCTTTAAGATACACGTAATAACGGGTCACCTCGCTTTCCCCTGAAACGGGAGTAATATCCACATTCCATGCCCGTCCATTGACTACAGAGAGGATTTGACTAACCGGAGCTGGCAACACTCTCTTTATGGAATCTAAGATAATCGTGTTTGAAATGTCACTGCGATTCGCAGGTTTTAAGACAACTTTTT
>CAZFQV010000541.1:0-1428 GCA_964521175.1 uncultured Sphingobacterium sp. | reverse complement strand
TGTTTTTTGAGATTTCCTTTGAGATCATAAAAATAATAATGACCCCAGCCGCTCTTGTCGCTTTTCAGTATAAATCCCTGGCCGTTTTTTAGAAAATAGAGCCCATCGAACCAATCCACCCAGGTGTCCTGTTTTTCTTCAAGTATGATAGTTTTTCCACCCTGGCGTGGGGCTACGCTATAAATGATCAGGTCGTTCTGTTCGCGGTTCATCCATTGCAGCCAGAGGGATTCACTATCGGCCATCCAGTAGGGAGTGCCGAAGTATTGATCCTGTTTAGGATCGAAGTCGGCCCATACTATACCCTGTGCACCGGTATTGACCATTCCAATCTTCACTTCAGGATTCTTATCGCCTGCCTGAGGGTAGCGGGTATTTTCCAAAAAGCCGTGTTGTCCGCTGGAGTTATAGATGGGGAATATGGGAACCAGCGTATCATCGAAGCGCATAAATGCTATTTTCTTACTGTCGGGACTCCACCAGAAAGCTTTATAATTTGACGGACGGCCTAAAATTTCTTCATAATATACCCAGGAGGCCCATCCATTGTAAATTACGTCGGAGCCGTCGCTGGTATACCGGGTCTCCTGGCCGGTGTTGATGTCGACTGAATAGAGATCATTTGCCCGGGTGAAAGCGACCTGTGTTTTGTCGGGCGACAAAGTTGGGTTCTTTTCGACTACCGTATCCCGGGTGAGTTGTTTCTCAGCGCCCCCGGCATCTTTAAAATAAACATCTTTGTTCTTTATAAAAACCCGTGCTTCGTTAACCTGAGTGGGCGCTGAAGGGATCGCATCCCCTGTCCTTGCATCCACGGTATACGGCTTATTCTCCTGCCCCTCGGGACGGTATTCAATATAATGACTGTCATCAGCCCAGCCTGAATAAATAGGAAGGGGGCTGAGAATGTCTTTAGGGGGAGACTTAAAGACCTCATCGAACGTTAGAACTTTTTGTTGTGCTGCAACAGTTGCTGAAAGGCTGAGCAAGACAGAAAATGCGGCGATCCTGAGTTTATTGATCATGGGGATAATTAATCGGGTAAATAAAACTAAGTTATCAGTAAGAATGGATTATGCGATCTAATCCGAAGTTATAAATTTTGTTTAAAAATGCGATAGGAATGGAGGAGAAATACAAGATCAGGGATGTTTATGCACTTCCCATGCTCTCCCCGTGCCACGACACGGGGCCTCCTGAAAAACCTATCAAATCTCATTCAAAGAAGAGTGCTCACTAGATCCACAAACCTCCATAGGATACTACTTAAAAACTAATCAGGAGATCGCGGAGCAGGTCCGCGAAAGAAGTTCAAAGAAGATTCCCCACTAAATCTACACAAACACATTATTTAGGAATTCACCTGGTAATTATTCAGGGGATCCCGGATCGGCGTCCGGGAAGAACTTCTCATGCCCTCCCCGTGCC
>CAZFQV010000540.1:0-1446 GCA_964521175.1 uncultured Sphingobacterium sp. | reverse complement strand
TCCATAAGATCCGGGTACCGGTATGCCTGATCTGGGGCAGGGATGATAAGATCACTCCTCCGGAGGTGGCCCTGGAGTTTCATGAATTACTGCCTGATTCTGAATTAGTATGGATAGACCAATGCGGGCATGCGCCCATGATGGAGCAACCCGCCTTATTTAATGTTTATTTGAGGGCCTTCCTTGAAAAAATAAAAAACTGATATGTACGCGCTTGAACTCATAGCTGAGGGGATTATTCCCGTAAAAACTTCCGATACCATTCGGAGGGTAATGGAGCGCATGAATGAGTTCAGGCTGAGTCATTTGCCCATAGTGAATGATCATCAATTTCTGGGATTAATTTCTGAAGACGACCTGATCGAAGAGCCAGACCAATCGCTACCGGTTGGCTCCTTAAGCCTGTCATTGCATAATTCCTTTGTTTTTGAGTACCAGCATGCGTATGACGTGATTCGTCTGTTTTACGAGCAGAAGCTGACCGTTGTCCCGGTAATAGATTCCAATAAAAATTATAAGGGTCTGATTACCATTGATGCGATGATTGAGTGTGTCGCTACGCTTAGCTCGGTTAAGGAACCGGGAAGTATCATTGTATTGGAGATCAGCAACCGTAATAATTCATTGTCGCATATAGCTCAGATCGTCGAGTCGGATAATGCCCAGATCCTGAGTTCCTATATTCAGTCCTTTCCCGATTCTACCCGCCTGCTACTTACCCTAAAGCTGAACCGCACGGATGTTTCCTCGATCCTGGCTTCTTTTTTAAGGTATGACTACCATGTACAGGCCACATTTAATGATAATAAAGCGGATGATGGTACGGCCGACCGGTACATGCAGCTGATGAATTATCTGGATCTCTAAACGAGCAGAATGAAGATTGCAATTTACGGAAGGCAGTTCAATAATACGGTGCTACCCTATGTACAACAGGTTTTCGACTGCCTGTCACGATATGATATCGAGGTTTTAGTCTACGATAAATACAGCCAGTTTATTGGGGATAAGATCCTTTTTCATAAAGAGCGCGAGCTGTTTCATACTTCAGAGGAATTGGTTACTGCGGAAGTCGATGTAATGATCAGTCTGGGTGGGGATGGTACGCTCTTAGACACCGTCACCCTGATTGCCGACTCAGGCATTCCGGTGATCGGTATCAATTTCGGCAGGCTTGGCTTCCTGGCAAGTATTAATAAAAATGATATCCATGAGGCGATAAAGAGCCTGGTCAACAAGGAGTTTAGCCTCGACCGAAGGGAACTGCTGCGCATCGATTCAGAGCTCAACTTATTTGGAAAGGAGAACTTCGCATTAAACGATATCACCATTCATAAACGGGATACCTCGGCGATGATGATCGTTCATGCTTATCTGAATGATGAGTTTTTGAATTCCTATTGGGCCGACGGTCTTATTGTTGCCACGCCAACCGGCTCTACGGCC
>CAZFQV010000539.1:0-1450 GCA_964521175.1 uncultured Sphingobacterium sp. | reverse complement strand
TACCATGATGATTTTGATCTTGGGATATTTATTTTTAATCAGTTGGGTAGCAGCAATACCATCCATACCTGGCATTTCAATATCCATTAAAATAAGGTCAATAGATGCATCTTCAGCAAGCCGGGATAAAATTTCTTCTCCATTACAGGCTTCATACAGAATACACAGATCGGGGTAATCATAGAGCTTGTCTTTCAGAGCCCGTAATGCCGCCACGTTATCTTCAACCAATGCAAGCCTGATCATCGCAGAGGCATTTTAATCAAACATTCTGTTCCTTTTCCTTTTTCTGATTCTATTTGAAACGTTCCATCCATAGTCTGTACCCGGTTCATAAGATTAGAAAGACCATATGAATTGCTTTTCGCTATATCCTTATCAAAACCAATTCCATTATCCCGGATTGTTAATTTAAATAAATTTTCAGCTTCTTCTGCCTCAATCCATATATCCGTTGCCAAGGAATATTTTAATGCGTTATTAACGAGTTCCTGTACCATTCGGAAGAGATTTACCGCCCATTTGGAGTCTACAGAGCAATTTTCCTGTATCCTAAAGGTAAAATGAAAGCCGACATCCTCCCGGGCCTCGCCAGCTGCTTTAATAAAGTTCAACAACTTAGATTTGACATCCTCCAATCGGATTTCATCTACATTGAGTACCCATAAAGCGTTCTTAAGCTCATAAATAGCGCTTTCCGTAAATTCACTTAGTGTTTCTGCTCTGGTTTTCAGGTGTTCATCCAAATCTGCAACGTTCCTTTTCAAACTATCCGAAACGGAGGCGATAAAAGTCAGCTGTGCCCCAAGGCTGTCATGTAGATCACGGGCAATTTCAAAACGTTGTGCCTGTATTTTTTTTTCATTTTCTATACCGGCAATTACATACTGATGCTCAAACTCCTTGTACATCATCATACTACGTACTGCAACCAGTAAGTAAACAACCAACATAAAAACAGGCATTCCAATCAAATCCATATCCATAGTAGGTATTCCAAAAACGTTTGTAAGTATCAATACGAGTAATAAGAATACAAAAACGTTTGCAAACATGTATAATATGAACTCTCTCGCCCAAGCTACCTTCAAACTGAATGGCTTGCAACCGTCATCTTTACTTATTACCTTAAACTTCCTGATAAAAAGCCAGGATTTTACACAGTAGAATATAGTGAGAACAAGTGTTAGCAGGTTAGTAATCTCATAAAACAAATGCTCTCGGGATAACATTTGTCTAAAAATGTCTTGCTGAACAATGCTATCAACAAAAGCCAGATAGATGCCGTACAAAAGTGCCGCAAGGCCTGGCAACTGACTAAATAGTATGCCTTTGGAAACCTTACCGCCAAGTAAACTTTTTATATAAACATATATGGCAGGGCCAAAAGACAGGGAGAAGAAAAATACTATCCAACCCAAATACATCAGGGAATAATTGGCTGAATGCA
>CAZFQV010000538.1:0-1450 GCA_964521175.1 uncultured Sphingobacterium sp. | reverse complement strand
GCCCGGTTATGTAATGGTCTGGATTGTTCTCATAAGGCGCCCATGGATCATAACAAATCACAGTATCGACCTTCAGCATTCTTATTAAAAAAATCATCCGTGCTTTAATCTCCTGGATATTATTTTCATCCATATTATGATTCCTGTAATTCAGGTGATAGGTTTTTTTCAACCCCAGAACCCGGGCTACAGCCTCCGTGTCGGCCTCGTTATTCCCTACAACTTCACCATAAGTTTTTCCACTTCCGGCGGCATCATCATTAGTGGTTCTGATCAAATAACCTGTATAACCCTCATCAATTAACTTTGCTACTGTTCCACCTGCAAAAATTGGAATATCGTCACAGTGGGGTTGAATAACAGCTAAGACTTTACCTTTATGAGGCTGTCCAGTAAGCGGTCGTTCGATGATTACTTCGTCAAAAATTGTCTCATCATCATCTTTGTCAATCGGTGCTTCGTTTACAGAAGCTTTACTGCTTACCGCTGCGACAGCGGCCCCCGGAACCAACAAGGCGCTGCTTGTAGTCAACGTTTTTCCAAGAAAATTTCTTCTTTTCATAATATAAAAATGTAGAAGTCTATTAATCGTCGAATTTTTGATTCTATCAAAAGGTATATAAAAGCTAATTCAGATACCTTTTGATAGGCCATATGCTATTTAACATCCCACCAAACTCGGTTGGTTAGGATATTGTAGTTCGCGCCTCCCTGGCTTAGCATGGCAGCATTATAGTTTTCACTATTTGAATTCTGTTCATTTGGTCCAATTACCATTCGTCTTGGGATGGTTCCACCGGATAGATTACCAGGATAATTTGTGGGAGTCAATGCCGGGTATCCCGTGCGACGCCATGTTGAAAAAACCTCATATTCATCGATAAAACACAAGCCGACCCATTTCTGTGTAGAAATTTGCTCCAACTTTTCATTAAATGTACCCGCGGCTTTAAAAGCATTCAGTGTCATGTAAGCATTAACTCTATTGCTCGCAATTACTCCTGCCGGACCATATAATGCCCATTGAGCAATTCCGGATCGAACTCCTTTATTGAATGCGTCTTCTGCGCTTCCCGAATACCAACCTCTGATCGCGGCTTCTGCGAGCAATAGATTACTCTCAAGTGCGGTAAACATGAACATTGGGGCATTATATCGTAATAATGTATTAGGATTAGGCTCAGAATATGTTCCAAAGTTTGCAGGTGCAGAATCCCATATTCCATTTTGCATTCCAGACTGGATAGACGATGTTGTATCAGGTACAAAGGGAGTCGAAGGTGAAGACCTAACCCATACCACAGCAAGGGCACTTAGCCTGGGATCTTTGGTGGTCTTCATGTGATCGATTAAAGTTTTTGCCAGTTTCCCTCCCAGTCTATTATCTACTGCTTGTGGCGTATTGTAATCATAATCCATTAAGCCCTGTGCTATGGGATTACGATTTGAA
>CAZFQV010000537.1:0-1456 GCA_964521175.1 uncultured Sphingobacterium sp. | reverse complement strand
GAAAAATTGACTATTCTGAGGTTCTCCTCCTGTTCTTTTGTATGACGCATGTTGAGCAATAACTCCGACATACCGATCACGGAATTCAAAGGGGTTCTCAGCTCATGCGACATCGTGGATAGGAAATCAGCCCTGGTGCTTGCGGCTAGATTAGCCTCACGTGCAGCCACCTCAAGCTGGTGGTTTAATTTTTCCTTGTCTATAATACTATTGGAAAGTGCTTTATAATAGAGGTAATGGGCTGTAACAATTGATACAAAATTAAGGATTACTACGATCTCAAAGGTCGGGGATTCAAGTCTTTTAGGAGGGAAATCTCCAATAGCAGCGTAACTTCCGAAAAATATGCTGACCAAAATCGGGCAAATACTCATAACAGAGTAGAACATACCCCAGCGCCAGGTCAACAGGTAGAAACTACTCAAAATTACCATACATACAAACTGTACGGTAACGACATTAATATCCTGGGCATAAATAAATATATTAGTCCAGATCAGAGATAAGGCCACCCATATCATCACCACAGCAGCCGGAGTTGCATATTTTGCATGAATAAGTACGGCTTTCAGAAGACCTACAAATATTACGAGCAAGACCAGCGCCCTAAACAACTGAAAAACCTGCCCCTGGTAATAGGCCATGGGGATAACTATGACCAGCTTTAATAGTGTGAGCAGAAGCAAAGCATAAAGAATAACCGTACGGTCCCTATCATACTGATTAGGGACGGTAACAAGAATTTTCTTTAACGACCAGTTATTGAAAGGTATGTTGCGTTGCATAAGATAGATGGATAAATATAAGATTTTAATATGAATCAAATAACTCTAACAGATATTAGATTCAACGCAATTCCATATCTCAAAACTTTTAGCCTGTCATCAAGGCCCGGCATATACCAATTTGTTTGCTCATTACCTGCTTTACGCAGGAGCCATTTCTTGCCGTCATATAATTATTGATTGCCGGCGTATCAAATAAACTGTAGCGATTCCAAACAAAGAGTCAGAACCTGAAAAACCTTGACCATCATCCGAACAACCGACAGTGTCTTTCTCTATTGCAGCACAAAGGATTTAGTTTTTAATCCACATAAGCGATACAGTCTACCTGAACCAGGATACCATCCCGACCCATTTGGTCTGTGCCGCAGCCACTATAAGAACGTGCCGGCTTTGGATCCGGGAAGAAATCTCCAAAGACCTCATTTAAAGGACCTATATTTTTATTGGGATCGGCAAGCACCATATTTACCTTCAAGACGTTCGCCATAGATGATCCGGCATTTTCAAGGAGCTCTTTCATAGTTCCTAAAGCACTTTTAATTTGCACCTGGATGTCTCCCGGCTCTTTCCGACGATTTGCATACCAGCCGCCTATACCGCTGACAAAAAGCAAGTTACCTGATCTAATGCAAGCAGATAGAGGACTGGTAGTAGTATTATTACTTTTT
>CAZFQV010000536.1:0-1458 GCA_964521175.1 uncultured Sphingobacterium sp. | reverse complement strand
GATCAAAATTCCCATTCTTATGGAAGTATTTAAACAGGCTTATCAAAAGAAATTTGCCCTTACCGATCTGAAGCCCTTGCTGCCTGGAAATATCGTGGGAGGGTCGGGTATTCTGAATGCGATGACCGATCCGGTAAGCCTGAGTATCCGTAATTATTGTATGCTAATGATAGGTTTAAGTGATAATTCGGCCACAAATACACTTATTGACCTGGTTGGAATGAAATCGATCAATGAAACCATGGAGTCTTTAGGGTTTCAGCATACGCGAGTCCAGCGTAAGATGATTGATCAGCAAGCCTCTATTCGCAATGAAGAGAATATATCCAGTCCTGCCGAGGCTATAAAAATTCTCCAATTGCTTCATGATGGCAAATTCATCAACAAAGAAGTTTCAGATGGGGTTTTGGCAATTCTTGCGAGAAATCCCAGAGAGAACAGCAAGCTCGCAAAAGGTTTGCCGTCTAACGTTAACATCTCATTTAAACCAGGGGGAATGGGGGGAGTGTCCACTGAATGGGCAATAGTATACCTCGAGGGCAAACCTTACGCAGTCACGGTGATGGACAATTACAGATCAGGATCTGCCGACGAAAGAGTTTTTAACAACATATCGAAGGTGCTTTTTGGATATTATTCGACAATGGCAAAGGCTACGAAGTACGGAGTTATTCTATAAGGAGTGCTAAGTGCCAGAAAGTCACTTAACACTCCTCGCAGGCTTTAGTTAAAGCTTCTGTTCGGTCCGCCCGGGCCCCGGTATGGTCCGCCGCCCTGGTTTTCATTTGGCCGTTGAGATCCACCGCCAAATTTGCTCAGCCTAAGATTGAACGATAGCATAAAATATCTCCCCATGCGGTTGGTCTGTCTATCCACAATGATATTATCGAATACGTCTCTGGATATTCCTGTGTTTTCGTCGAAGAGATCAAACGCATCAAGACGGAGCGTGCCTTTGTTTCCCTTCAGGAAGCGATATTCTGCAAATAGATTAAGAATGCTTGGATTCTTTACGATGGAATTATCATAACCGGAATTTACGGACTTTGAAAAATTGTACCCTAAAGTCGCATCTTTGAAGAAATAGTTCCTGCCGCGCAAGCGATATCTAATGGTATTTGTACGCCGGTCGTCAAATGATTTCTGTGAATAGGTAGTATTGTTTACTGAGTAGGAAGTCTCAAAATCTAAATCAACAACATCCTTTATATCCAATTTAAACTGTAGTCCCTGTCTGATATTAAAGTTCTTAGCTATATTCTTGCTGTCGTCGATGAAGGCTACATTATTGTTTATCGAGGCACCGCCTGAGTAGGTTATTGTATATTTTCTGCCATCAAATGGTTTACCATATGAATAATTTCCTCTCAAGGTATAGAATCCATCTGTATTGGTATAGCTGGTCACCTGGTTAATAGTGCCGGGTATCAGCACCTTAGTGGTTACAATTCTGTCCTG
>CAZFQV010000535.1:0-1461 GCA_964521175.1 uncultured Sphingobacterium sp. | reverse complement strand
GACAAAGTTTGGCTTCACGACATTACAGACGCTTTTTCTGGAAAAATTAGTTTACTAAAATTAGTCAGAGATTATTTGGCTCTTAATCCAGACATTGACGAAGATTTAATTGAAAACTCATTTTCAAGATTAATCAGCATTGTAAAAAAACCAATCGGAATGATAGAATTAGCACCTGAATTGGATATTGAAACCGTAACGGAAATTTTCATTAGAATAAATTCAAAAGGTGTTGTTTTAAGTCAAGCAGATTTTGCAATGAGCAAAATTGCATCTGACACAGAAAATGGCGGAAACGAACTGAGAAAAGCCATTGACTATTTTTGTCATTTAGCCATTGCACCAGAATTTTACAAGCAAATTGTAGATAACGACAAAGATTTTTCGAAAACCGATTTTTTTCAAAAAATGTCGTGGCTTAAAACCGAAAACGAAGATTTGTACGACCCAAGTTACAACGATTTAATTCGAGTTGCATTTACTTCGCAATTCAACAGAGGACGACTTTCTGATTTGGTAAGTTTATTATCGGGTAGAAATTTTGAAACAAGAAGCTACGAAACAGAAATTGCCGAACAATCATTTTTGAAATTGAAAACAGGTGTTTACAACTTTATCAACGAAACCAATTTCAAACGGTTTTTAATGATTGTGAAATCAGCAGGATTTATTTCGCCAAAACTTATCCGTTCGCAAAACGCATTGAATTTTACTTATATTGTTTACCTAAAACTAAAAGAACTTGGCGTTAACTCTGTTGCCATTGAAAGTTATGTTAGAAAATGGTTGGTTTACTCGATTTTGACAGGACGATATTCAGGTTCACCTGAAAGTACATTTGACTTTGACATCAAACAAATTTCTCAAAAACCATTTGGCGAATATTTACAAGAAAAAGAAGACGGAGAACTTTCAGACGCATTTTGGAACGCATCTTTGCCACAAAGTTTAGATACTTCCGTTGCAAGTAGTCCATATTTTCACGTGTTTTTGGCTTCACAAGTAAAAGCCAACGACAGAGGATTTTTATCAAAAGACGTTTTGGTTGGCGACTTAATTTCTTTACGTGGCGACATTCATCATTTGTTTCCAAAAGATTATTTAAGCAAAAATGGACTTGACAGAAGCAAATACAACCAAATTGCAAACTACGTTTATATGCAATCGGAAGTAAATATTAAAGTGGGTAACAAACCACCTAAAGATTATTTTGAACTTATCAAAACGCAAATTCTTGACGACAACAAATTGGTTAGTGGACTTTCGACCGAACAAGAGCTTTTGGACAACCTAAAAATGAATTGCGTGCCAACAGAAATTATGGAAATGAGCATTGACGACTACCAAGACTTTTTGACTTTAAGAAGAAAATTAATGGCTCAAAAAATTAAAGAATACTACAAAACATTATAATGCAAAAAGGGCGAACACATAACAGCAGTTTGGCAAAATGGCGGGTTC
>CAZFQV010000534.1:0-1463 GCA_964521175.1 uncultured Sphingobacterium sp. | reverse complement strand
CGATCCCCGCGCGGGAAGAGGAAACGGTAAAGGACAACAACCTCTCCTCGGGGCGGTTGCGGGTCATTGACAGCAAAATCAAGGTCCTGGTGGTCGAACAGACGCCGCGCTGGGAGTTTCGCCATCTCCAAAGCGTCCTGTTGCGCGACCGGAGGGTGGAGCCGAAGTTTTACCTGGTCGAAGCAGACCCGGAATTGGCTCGCGCGGAGGGTTCCCCTTTCATCGAAAAGTTTCCCGCGGACAAGGAAAGCCTCTTCAAGTACGACCTCGTGATCCTTGGCGACGTGCCTGCAAAGGCATTCACAGCCGAGCAGATCGAATGGTTGAACGAATTTGTTTCGAAATTTGGCGGGGCCATTGTCCTCATCGCCGGGCAGCAGAATAACCCTTCCTCCTACGCCGAAACGCCGCTGGCGAAGCTGCTCCCCGTTGAGTTGGAAACATCCAGCGCGCTCCAGCGGAGCGGGGCGGACAGGCCGACCACCCTTGCGCTCACCCCGGCGGGGAGGATGCACCCGATGCTCCGGCTTTCGCCCGACGAGCAGGAGAACGCGCAAATCTGGAAGAACTTCCCGCCCATTTATTGGATCAACCGCGTCTCCCGGGCCAAGGCCGGAGCCCAAGTCCTGCTCGAAGACTCCGACCCTGTGAAGGCGACCCGCTTCGGCAAAATGCCCGCCATGGCCCTGCAGCAGTACGGCGTGGGGCAGGTTCTCTACATCGGCACCGACAACACTTGGCGCTGGAGGCAAAATGCCAACGTGACTTACTACCCACTGCTTTGGGGGCAGATCGTCCAGCGCATGGCCCTGCCGCATTTGCTGGGCGGCTCGAAGCGGACGCAACTCAGCGTGGACAAACAACACTATGTCACCGCCGAGCGCGTGACGGTGTACGCCCGTCTTTACGACCAGAATTTCGACCCGATAAAGCAACCGTCGGTCAACGGCGTTTATTCCGTGGAAAAACCGGCAGGCCAGCCGGGGTCGCCCAAGGAGAGTGTGCTGCTGCGCGCCCTGCCGGATCAACCGGGAATGTATCGGGGCGAGTTCGTCGCGGTTTCCCAGGGGACTTACCAATTTTCGGTGGAGGGCGATCCGCAGACGACGCTCGATTTTTCAGTGACCAAGCCGCGTTACGAACTGGGGGAGACAGCGATGAACGAACCGCTCCTCAAAGAGATGGGGCGTGTAAGCGGTGGTGAATTTTTCCGCGAGGAAAACCTGGCGACCCTGGTGTTCAAGCTCGCGCAAAAGGATGAACGGATTACGCGGGTAGTGGACGCGGACATCTGGTCCTCTCCGTTTTACTTTCTGCTGGTGGTCGCGCTGGCGACGACGGAATGGGCGCTGCGCAAACGTTACGAATTGAAATGAAGACCGCCCCGGATCCCAGCTCCCTCCACGTTCGCCGCCTGCATGGGCGAATCGCCGACGTCCGGCGAAAGAGGACCGCCGTGAAGG
>CAZFQV010000533.1:0-1470 GCA_964521175.1 uncultured Sphingobacterium sp. | reverse complement strand
TGCAATAGCTTCAAAAGCATTCAGCAGGGCGAGAAAATTTAGTTTCCTAATAAATTGTTTCTCGGGGTCCTGGTAATATCCACCCGACTCAATCAGGATCGTAGAAATTCCCATGCCCTGAAAGGTATCACCAAAACAACGCGGATCAAAGGCATCATCATACTTCGCCACCTTGCCCGGAACTTTGGCTTGTAGAGCCTTATTCATCGTCAGAATGACCTGTGTAGCCCTTTTTCGCACATCATTCATATCTTTAGGATAATTGTATGCTGGTGCAAGAAACGATATGGTTGCCGTATTCGCCGAACGTCCCGAAGAATACAGGGTGCTCTGATCATGTAGATTAAAGCCTATTTCGGGCTGAACCTGTTTTGCGACAGACATCAGCGCCTGAGCTTCCGGAGTAACCAGCATACGCGCGTCCCGGTTGATGTCGATATCCAGATCGTCTCTTCTCTTCCAAACCTGTGCACCGTCCGGGTTCAACATCGGCACAAAATGCAATTCCAACTTATCCAGGATGGTCTTTCTCAGGGCATTGTTCTCATCATTCGCACTGAGGAAGTTGAACATATCAAATAAGGCCATCGTAGCTGTTGACTCATCACCATGCATCTGCGACCATAACAATATTTTGATCGGGCCCTGCCCCGCCGTAAGGTGATTGATGCTTCTGCCGCGAACGGATTTCCCCACCTCTTCCACCTTAAGAAATTTGGAATCCGCATATTTCTGAATCAGCGGAAGAATATCGTTGTGTTTAAAGAACCTGTCTTTTATCGCCGGCTCCTTATACCGTTCGTATTGTCCCCAAACTCTCTCTGTCGCAGGACTATTCTGAGCCAGACTCTGGTTTACGGTAGAGTATGAAACCAGACAAACAAGGCATATGATAAGCCGACGGGTAATTTTTTTCATATTTTATATTCAATATGGGAACGATGTATCATGGCAGAAAAGTCATCATCTGCCTAGGGCAATACCCTGTCGATTTCATGCAGTAAGTACTCCTTGGGATCGTTAAAATATTCCCAAAAGAATATCCCTGCGAGCTTATTCTTCTTAATATACTTGGCTTTTTTACGTATCGACTGTTCATCATCATAAGTAATAAACACCTTCGTCTCAGGATTAAACAGGTATGGCGCCTGCGCTTTTCTATCCCAGTGGCGTTTATATCCCTGTTGATTGACAATTTCATCCTTCATTTTCGAATAGCCACCACCCTGTCCCGTAACCGCCTTTGAGCCACTCACTGATGGCTGCAGCAGTCCGTTGTTTTTGGTATCCGCTGCCTCTCGGGTCCTGCTATAAAAAGCAGCACCGAGACCTATCTTGCCTGCCGGCACGCCTGCAGCAATAAAGTTCTGCACGGACTGGTGCGCGGAGCTCCCTGCTTCCCCGCCCTTTGAGGGATACAGGTTTGTATGACGAACCAACACTCTACCACCATAATCATAGGTCATGATC
>CAZFQV010000532.1:0-1470 GCA_964521175.1 uncultured Sphingobacterium sp. | reverse complement strand
CGGCGAAACCCGGTTGGGTATTTTTGAACAAGATGGAACAGGGGAGCGGGTAGGTGGAATTGTAGTGATGCGTTACGGAGAAAATGCTGCGGAGGTCATTGAAAGGGTAAAAGAGAAAATGAAGGAAGTGGCGAAGGGTCTTCCTTCGGGAGTGAAATTTGATATTATCTATGACAGGGGAGAATTAATAAAGGAATCTGTGAGCTCTATAACCACTACCCTGATCGAAGAAATGATCGTAGTATCCCTGGTGGTGATCGCCTTCTTGTTTCATTGGCGTAGCGCATTATGCATCATTATCCAAATTCCGGTGACTATTGCAAGCAGCTTTATTTTATTGAATGCTTTTAACATCTCGTCGAATATCATGTCGCTGACAGGGATAGCGCTGGCTATCGGCGTGATTGTAGATAACGGTATTGTAATGACCGAAAATGCTTATAAACATCTGTCTGAAAGATACCAATTATGGCATCACCAGCAGCAAAAAACCAATGATTTATGAAGATCAGATTAAAAAGGTTATTCAGAAAGAGTCCACAGTGGATTTCCGAGGAAGAGCGATTGAAGGTGATAGGAAAATCGAGTAAGCAGGTGTCGCGAGGAGTATTCTTCGCTACGGTAATTATCATCACTTCTTTTCTTCCGGTTTTTATGTTGAGCGGCCAGGAAGGTAAAATGTTCCATCCTCTCGCTTATACCAAAACATTTATCATGATCGTGGATGCTGTTCTCGTTCTTACCCTGGCACCGGTATTGATTTCCTTTCTCATGAAAGGAAAATTCCGGCCAGAGCATGAGAATCCTGTCAATCGCTTGTTGGAGAGATATTACGAGCCAATGATAAGATCGGTTTTGAACTGGCGTAAAACAACCATTGCAGTCAATCTTATTGCACTTCTTATCGCTATACCGTTGCTGGGCAGGCTCGGAACAGAATTCATGCCCGCCCTGGATGAGCAAAGTATATTATTTATGCCGGTAACTTTGCCGGACGTCTCAAACAGCGAGATCAAACGTATTCTACAAGTCCAGGATAAGATCATCAAGTCAATGCCAGAGGTCGACAAGGTCCTGGGCAAAGCAGGCCGTGCCTCTACAGCGACCGACAATTCCCCGATTAGCATGATAGAAACGATTATTATGCTCAAGCCCAAGAATCAATGGCGGGAGGGCATCAGCAAAAAGGATATTATCAATGAGTTGGATAAGAAGCTACAAATTCCTGGTGTAGTTAATGGCTGGACCCAGCCTATTATTAATCGGATTAATATGCTGAGCACCGGTATCCGGACTGACGTAGGTGTTAAAGTATTCGGACAAAACCTGGATACTATTTCTGCGGTTTCTGAGCGGCTGAAACTGGCTTTGGAAGGTACAAGGGGTATCAATGATTTGTATGTAGACCCCATTACAGGGGGGAAATATCTCGTGGTAGATATTAAGCGGGGCAACCTGGCACGTTACGGC
>CAZFQV010000531.1:1210-1475 GCA_964521175.1 uncultured Sphingobacterium sp. | reverse complement strand
GTTGAGTTTCCTATGGAATCGCTGACTAAATGGAGCATGCCGAAAGCGCAAGCAGTTTTGATAAATCTTTGATCCGGTTTTCCGCAGCCTGTCCGAAAAACAGGTGAGGAGAAACCGGATCGAGAAAGACGCAAAAATGATTCGCTTGCGGCATAGCTCGCTTTAACCAGCGGTTCCCTATAGCATAAATGCAGCATTTACGGCACAAATGCAGCGAATAGCAACATTGATTTTCATCGGGATTCTGAAACAAAGCGCAGAGGCC
>CAZFQV010000531.1:0-1200 GCA_964521175.1 uncultured Sphingobacterium sp. | reverse complement strand
TCCTCTCGCGTCCGTCCTTTGCCCCTCCTAGTCTTTTGCCATGCGCTATCGAAACTTGGGCTCCAGCGATGTCAAGGTGTCGGAAATCAGCTTTGGGTGTTGGACCATGGGCGGCTTGAACTGGAGCAACGGAGCTTCCAACGGCTGGGCCAGTGTGGATGAGGACGAGATCGCGCGGGCGATCAAGCTCGGCGTCGATGCAGGCGTAAACCATTTCGACAATGCCGACGTCTACGGAAACGGCCGTTCCGAGAGGATGCTTGCCCGCGTGCTCCAGAAACTGGGGCTGCGCTCCACCGATTTCGTGATCGCCACCAAGGTGGGCCATTTCCCCGGGACCGCGGCGCATGCCTATGAACCGGCTCACATCCGGCACCAATGCGAGCAGTCGTTGATCAATCTCAAGCGGGACCACATCGATCTTTATTACTTTCACCACGGCGATTTTGGTCCCGGCGACCGCTACCTGCCGGGAGCGGTTGAGACGATGGAGCAACTGGTCAAGGAAGGCAAAGTGCGCCTGAAGGGCCAATCCGCGTATTCGGAAAACGACTTCGAGCGGATCGTGCCGGCTCTCAAGCCACAAGTGCTGCAATCGTGGGCTCATGCGCTTGACGACCATTTCGTGCGCCCCGGTTCCCGCATCGTGAAGCTCATGGAGGAGTATGGGATGACCTTCGTCGCCTTCAGCCCGCTCGCCCAGGCCCTGCTGCTGGGCAAATACAAGCTGGGAGAAATCCCGCATTTCGAGCCGGGCGACATCCGAAGCGAGAGCGGCCGCTTCAAACCGGAATCCCTCGCAGAGGTCTTGCCCAAGGTGGATAAACTCAAAGCCCGCTTCGGTTCAGAAACCGAGAAACTGGCTTCGGTGGCGCTTAACTATGTGCTCGCCCAGCCGCGAGTCGCCTGCGTGATCCCGGGCTTCCGCAACGAACGCCAGGCGCAATGCAACGTGGCTGCCGCCGGGAACGACCTCGGCGAAGAAGAGATCGCATTCATCCGGGCGGCATTGGCCTGATGCCGTTGGCTGAACCGGGCCGGATCTCTCCTGCCGACGCCGAACCATTTTGCGCCTACGGCTTGCGTGGCGTCGCCGTATTGCGGGCGATCCAGGAATCGATCGCCCATTTGCCGCCGCCCATGACCAGGTTCGCCTGCTCGACGCCGACGTCCGCCGCCCGACGGGCGAGGGGACGCCGC
>CAZFQV010000530.1:0-1477 GCA_964521175.1 uncultured Sphingobacterium sp. | reverse complement strand
GGCTGCGGCGTTTCTTCGGCATTGGTGTCCTCGCCAGCCATCACAGCCTCCGCCTTCATGGCTTCATCGGAAACATCGTTGACCATTGCTTGGAAGACGAGGCATTGCTTGTCCATTACTGTTTGAACGCCTACATAGTTTCTTTTCGAAATCCATTCCAGACCGGGAAAGTCTGTCTTGGAATAGTCGGTATAGGCTTCCGGGTCCACCGTGGCGAGGGCAACCGGGGACGGCTCGAAAATAGCCAGCTTGCCGGTACCGGGCATCGAGCTGATCTGGAGTGCCCCGACGCGCCACGTCACCCGTTTGGTTCCATCGGAAAGCTGCCTTTCCTCACGATAAATATTTTTGGTCTTGGTGACGACGAGCTGTTGCAAATCCGCGCGTTTTGCCTTGCCGCCTTGGGATGCGGACTGAGGCAGGGAGATGCTCATCGTCCATGAGGAAAATTCCGGAGCCCGATTCAGGAGCGCACCCGGCGGGATCGGTTGCGGCACCGGTTGGCTTTTTTGTGCCTGAGCTTGTGCCTGGGTTTGACTGGTCAAAGCCATTCCCAACAGGCCGATCGACATGCCGACGGCTAAAGTAAACTGCTTCATTCTTTGACGACCTCCACGGATTTATCAATGATCTTGCCGGTTTGCCGGTCGATGGCGACATGGACCCAGAGGCGTTGTTCCCCCTCGACCATAAAGTCGTTAAGGCCGTTGGCGTTGGAGAGATATCTCCCGGTTTGCGCCACGACGTCAATCATCAGGTTCCAGACTCTCGTTGTGCCATTGGCGCTCAGGGCGCGGCTCGGCGCTTCGCGGAAACGTTGGATATTGTGCATGGCGGCGGATACCGGGACGGTTATTGCCGCTGCCGCCGGAGCCGTGCCGGTGAAGACGAGGCTCAGGTCTTCGGAAAATCCGGTGTACGATTTCCTGCCGTCGATCCCGCCAAGGGAACCGGCCACGGAGGTGTTCCAGCGCCCCACCAGTTCGGAAATGTTGACGAGCGGTCCTTTGCCCGCCGCCGTGCTTGTGGTCCGAGCAACGAGGGCGGTGGCAACGGCATCTGCGTCGGCCGGGGAGATCGTGCTGGTGCCGGTCAGGTCGAGTTCGTCCGCATAGGCTCCCGCCAAAATCGCTTTGAGGACTGGCTCCTGGCGGGTGTTGAGATTGACCTTGCCCGCCACCATGGCGTCGGCGCGGCCGGTATCCTGAATGCAGAAGACATCCAGCAATCCGCTGTAGCCGCTTTCCGGCGTGAATAGGCTCAGGTTCTTCCAGGGCGTATCGGAGAATACATTGCCAAGTTCCGCGACGGAACGCAGCGGGCGGTTGAGGATAATCGGGCGGCTCTGGCTTTGGTTGGTGAAAATGGCGGTGTGGGTGCCGCTGGTAAGGGCCATGGGCAAGCCGAAAGTGGTCTGTGCAGGCCCGGCGGTCCCGGGAGGAACGCGCCCGGGCCCCCCGGTCCCCCTGGGGACCCC
>CAZFQV010000529.1:0-1479 GCA_964521175.1 uncultured Sphingobacterium sp. | reverse complement strand
ATCAAAACTTCCTGAAGCCGACTTGACCTTGGCAGTAAATTCATTGGTCGCACCTGCGGTATCTGCCATGGAGGATATCGCCGATACGTTATCGCTAAAGCTTCTCAGGCCTGTACCCAGGCTTTGAATAAGCTCAGGCCCTATTTTGGCTTCCGATAGCATGACATCTAAAGCTGCAGTCTGATTTGGCGAAGCCTGTCGGGGCGAAGAAAGCGGAAGCTCCCCTTTATAATCGTCATCCAATTCGGGGTATACCCTGGTCCAGTCCGGCTCGGTAGATTCAGCACTGAATCCAAGGATGAAAAACAAACACGCCTCTGTCATCAACCCAACAGCGATCATGATCTCGCCTCCCTTCCAATGCAGGATCTTAAACATCAACCCGATGATCACCACGGACGCACCCCATGAAATCAGTGTATTGACGCCTACCTTAAATTTTTTCTTTTGAGCCATAATAATAATATGAGTGTATAAAGAATTATATAACTAGAGCTTATCTTTAATATCCCTTCCCTGGAATTTGGTCACACAGCGAAAGCCGATATATGACTTCGCAGTATCCTGATATTCGAAGGTACTGACTGAGTTTTGGAGAAAATACCCAATGTCCTTCCATGATCCGCCTCGAACGACCTTACGTTTTAAAACTTCCGGATCATCCCGGCGTGCCTCATAGCTAAAGGTCGGATTCATGTCATGGGTAAAAGTAGACGCCGATTCATCGTAAGCAGAAGACGTCCATTCCGCAACGTTCCCCGCCATATTGTACAGACCATAGTCGTTGGGAAAATAAGACTTTACGTTAACGGTAAAAGAACCGCCATCATCTACATAATTACCACGTCCCGGTTTAAAGTTCGCCATCAGACTGCCTTTTGCATTACGAATATAGGGGCCGCCCCAAGGATAGGTTGTTCCGACGTGCCCGCCCCTTGCAGCATATTCAAACTCTGCTTCTGTCGGGAGCTCGTAGTCAGCTCTGGTCGGTAAATTACGGCTTTCTTTATATGCTTCATTAAACCGGGTACGCCACACGGTAAATGCGCGGGCCTGCCGCCAGGTAACTCCCACCACGGGGTAATTGGCAAATGCAGGATGTGAAAAGTATCCTTTAACCATAGGTTCATTCTGTGCATAGGCGAAATCGGAAAGCCAAACCAGCGTATCCGGATATATCGCAACCGTGTCCCGAAATATAAAATCTGAACGTCTCGCGTCCCTGTTGTTCCGGTTGTTAGCGGCCTCGCGCAATTGCATAATTGCAAAATTATACTTCAATAAACGGACGTCGATTTCATTGCGATCGAAGATACGGTCCTCCCCCTGGTAATACATTCCCTGCAATGCCGCCCCATTTGCCGTACCAGTCTTTCCGCCCCAAATCGCACTGCCGTTCCCAACTTTCTTCCAGTCGATATATTTCTTACCGGCATCGATCGGATCGGCGTTGTTTTTGGTCTTGAGATAAAAATCATC
>CAZFQV010000528.1:0-1484 GCA_964521175.1 uncultured Sphingobacterium sp. | reverse complement strand
GCGCATTCCCTCCGTTCCGTTGGTTATACCATCACTGATCCCGATGGTATGAAACATCAAACCCACCAAATCATTGTCCCATACCCCCTGCTTCACAACTTGAGCCAATCCGTTTAAATGCATATTGCAGGTATTGCCGTCGTACCCCATACTCACGATCCCAACCTGTGCTTTTGCTAAATCTGCATTACTTAGTCCGATTCCATGGAGCATAGCCTGGGAAGCCGGCTGTGTGGGGTCCTGCGTAACTGTCTTGCTGAATTTGTTGAGTTCCATTATTAAATATTTTTCTCTTTATTTTTTATTGGTTTCCTGTTGCTGATTTCATTCACTTCCTTCTAAAAAAAAAGCCTTTCTGTTTGAAGAAGGCGCCGATTCGTTTGCTTTAATTATTTTATTTAGCGCCTATATATATGGAATTAGAAGGACGATGAGCAGGCCGTAAATAACGAAATGTATTTCGAAATCCAGTCTGATTTGACCAATATGATTTACTGTCCTGCTCATTTTCGGATATGACGTGTAGGTCTTTTTATTAATACCTCAATTTAAGGTCTTCATCTTGTTATATCAAGACTTATCATTTTTTTTTGAAATTAGAATATAGTTCCGCATACATTGTTTTTTTAAAATAATATATGGCATTAATCTTAATCATATAATTTATATTCTGCATCCCTATACCAAAACCGTTTCTGGTTTTCGGTTCAAAAAATCTCAGGGAACTCGTATTTCCCAATTTTCTGCGTGAAATCTCTGATTGACGCTTAAAAGTTGAAAGTAATAGGCGCATGGCGCTCCAGGAAACCGCAGCTATAAACCCATCCTTGCATGAGTTCAATTTATATATAGAACGGAAAGTCGGGTGTATAAAAAAAGCTCCTTAAATTCCGAAGAACTAAGGAGCTTTTTATGATTCGTTTGTTTACTAATTATCGAGAGTTCCTTCGGCGAGTACCATGATATGATTATCCAGTACTTCAATTACTCCTCCTTTAATAAGTATAACCTCCTCAGACTTTTCAATGGTACGAATAATCACCTTTCCATCTTCCAGGGTGGAGATAATAGGAGCGTGATCTTTAAGCACTTCAAAAGAACCCATCGTCCCCGGTACGGTAACGGATCTTATTTCTCCTTCGAATAACTTTTTATCTGGTGTTAGTATTTCTAGTTTCATACTTTGAGCTATGAGAAACGGGCAATGAGCGGCGGGATATTTTTCACTCCATCAAGCAGCTCGAGCCCCGTATCTGATTTCTATCTATTCTGACCGGAATCTGCAATGAATAACGTATTATCTCGTTGCTCGATTCTCGGTTCCCACCTTATCCATTCGATTCAGCCAGCAGTTTTTTACCTTTCTCTATGGCATCATCTATTGTACCAACGAGGTTGAATGCGGCTTCAGGATATTCATCCACCTCGCCATCCATGATCATATTGAATCCTTTGATCGTATCCTTAATATCAACCAATACACC
>CAZFQV010000527.1:0-1491 GCA_964521175.1 uncultured Sphingobacterium sp. | reverse complement strand
GAAATAAATGATTCTATAGATAAGTTCAAGCTACTCGTAAAACAATACGAACATTATAAGAATAAGCAGCTATCGACGGATACAGCGGTATCTTTTTTTGAGACAGCCTGGAGCCTAACTGAGTGGGTAGGTAAAGAGTTTGGCGGAGTAGTTACCCAAAACGATTTAGGTATTTTTAGAAATGCACTTTATCCCAGATGTCCACATCTGAAAGTACTGCACGACATATCAAACATGTCAAAACATATGACATTAAGCAAACCTAAATCTAGTATTTCGAAGACGGGAAAACAAACCGGGCCGTTCTCTTCTGCATTCACAATGCAATTTCAGAGCACTTCGCTTGTAATTGAGTTGGAAGATGGCACTATCTACCAGGTTAATGATATGATTGATGAAGTTTTGGATTTCTGGAATTATTATTTCAAGAATGATCTACAAATTCCGAATGAGCGCTTATCGATAAAATTGGAGGATTTATTTGACAACTGACATATCCGTTTTGAATTCATATATCAAACTATTTCAAATTTATTTTTTTTCTGTGAAATTTAATCGTAATATTGCGATGTAAGTATGGGAACTACCAAAACCGAAATCTTTACCGAAGAGCAAAACAGGCTTGCAACGATGCTTAAAGCATTGGCGCATCCCGCACGGATTGCAATTCTTCAACGGATCATGATTGCCAATACTTGCATTTGCGGCGACCTGGTAGGCGAGCTCGGTTTAGCCCAGGCAACCATCTCACAACATTTAAAGGAATTAAAAAGTGCCGGACTGATTCAGGGAACTATCGAAGGCGTAAGTGTTTGTTACTGCATCGAGCCTAAAGCCTGGAAAATGCTGATCGAGAACTTCGGCGACTTTGCTACCGCTTATAAAGGACCGACCGGCTGCTGTTAAAAAAATTTGACTAAATCTATCGTAATATTACAATCATAAATACTATGGACACTACACAAACAATGAACTGGAAAGCTTTCAAAGAGCAACTGTTAGCTAATCCTGATTTAGATCTTCAATTTCAGTACGCTGAAAATAAATGGGTGGATGCATCATATCACATTACTGAGATCAAGCAAGCTCCGATTACTTCGGTGGATTGCGGCGGCGTAAAAAATGCTTGGACAGAGATAATTGTGCAATTATGGGAACCCGGAGAAAAGCAACAGGAACGTGCGATGAAAGTAAGTAAAGCCCTTTCTATCGTACAGATCGTAGAAAAGGTGTTACCCTTAAACCCGACGGCTACCGTAAAAATCGAGTTCGGTAATTCGCAATTCGATACCCGCCAAATGTTTCCGGGAACGATTAGCGCGAACGGTGGGAACCTGATCGTTGATCTCCAACCGGATTTTACGCAATGTAAAGCCATCAATCGTGGTGGAAGCTGCGGAACCACCGATACAGGTGAAGAATGCTGCGCTCCGGTTGAAAAACCAAAAGTTGAAATGAAAAAGAATAAGAAGAATAACCTGCATCTCATTA
>CAZFQV010000526.1:0-1492 GCA_964521175.1 uncultured Sphingobacterium sp. | reverse complement strand
CATCGTAAATCGGCATGATGGCGCCTCCCGGATAACCGAAAATAACCTCTGTGCCTTCAGCTATCAAGGCTTCAAGTAAGGCTTTTGAACCGGAAACCTCCTGGATTTCTTGTTCTGCTGTTTGGGCTAACTCCTGTTGCTCAGTTTCCATAATATGAATATTTTAATGTTTATTATGCTTCATCTGTAACGCAGCCTTCGCTGGCATTTTTTACCTGTCTAAAATATTTGTAGAGTACACCTTTCTTAACCGGGGGCTCCGGTTGTTGCCAGAGTTTTCTTCTGGCTTCCAGCTCTTCATCGGAAAGCAGGACGTTAATCGTATTGTTCACTGCATCGAGCTCGATCATATCCTCATCTTTAATAAGGCCGATATTACCCCCTTCAAAGGCTTCGGGAGTGATATGACCGACCACGAATCCATGAGTTCCACCAGAAAAACGACCGTCGGTAATTAGCGCAACAGAAGAACCAAGCCCGGCACCGAAGATGGCCGAGGTCGGTTTGAGCATTTCGGGCATACCCGGTGCTCCTTTCGGACCAACATTACGTATAACTACCACATCTCCTGATTTGACTTTCCCGCTTGAAATGCCGTGTATTAGTTCGAATTCGCCATCAAAAACCCGCGCCGGTCCGGTAAATTTCTCCCCCTCCTGACCACTAATTTTGGCAACAGATCCTTGTTGTGCGATATTGCCAAATAGCATTTGAAGATGGCCGGTTTTTTTCAGTGGGTTTTCATAGGGGCGGATTACGTCTTGTGCTTCGAAATCCAGATCGACAGCATCAGCGACATTTTCTGCAATAGTTTTACCTGTAACGGTTATACAATCGCCATGAATAAGTCCTTTTTTCAATAAGTATTTCATAACAGCAGGTACGCCACCGATGTCATGAACATCTTCCATCATGTATTTCCCGCTGGGCTTGAGATCTGCAATCACCGATGTCTCGTCGCTTATTTTCTGGAAGTCGGCAAGCGTAAGTTTTAGCCCCACCGATTTTGCCATGGCGATCAGGTGAAGTACCGCATTGGTAGATCCCCCCAATACAACTACAATAACGATAGCATTGTGGAATGCTTTTGCCGTCATAATATCACTGGGCTTGATATCTTTTTCCAGAAGGATGCGGATATATTTTCCAGCTTCCAGACACTCCTGCTTTTTTTCATCACTTAAGGCGAGATAGCTAGAGCTGTAGGGAAGACTCATCCCCATTGCCTCGATAGCGGATGCCATGGTATTTGCGGTATACATACCTCCACAGGCTCCCGCTCCCGGGCAGGCGTTATTAATGATCCCCTGGAAGTCTTCCTCGTCAAGCTTGCCAGCAAGTTTTTGCCCCAGGGCTTCGAATGCCGAGACGATATTTAAAGATTGTCCTTTATATTGACCTGAATGAATACTGCCTCCGTAAACCATTATAGCCGGGCGATTTAAGCGGCCCATCGCAATGATGGAGCCAGGCATATTCTTGTCGCAACCTG
>CAZFQV010000525.1:0-1493 GCA_964521175.1 uncultured Sphingobacterium sp. | reverse complement strand
TCCAGGTGGTATTACCGGTTAGGATATTGGATTAACGACTAAGAATGGATTATACCGCGACAGGAAAAAAAATTAACCTTGACTTTTGTTTTGGCAAATTTAATAATAACTTTAAGGATGTTCTAATTGTGAAAAAGACTTAAGTATTATGAATCAAGGCATCTATGAAGAACTAGTCACGCAGTTAGTTGCGCAAAAAATAAATGAGCTTGAAAAAAATGCGTATTACATAAATAAAACTAAGATAGATAAAGAGGAGGCCTCAAATATTTTGTCGCAACATCTATCAAAAGCCATTAAACATGCTTTAGAATTTATAAAGGGTGAAAATCAAATCGAACATCAGATTGAAATTGCCAATAAGATTATCCTGTTTTTAAAAGAAGAGCTCAATAGGGAAGAGTTTTCCAACGATCTTATTGACTTGCAAGGGGAGTTGTTAATGGCAGTTTTCAGCAAAGTAGATGCGCACTTTACCGACATTGATTTACATCTAAAAGAAATTACGCCGTACACGCGACTGACTCACAGTGAATTATTTACCGGAGGTAATGTCGGCTTATCGCTCGAAAGCGAATTAAAAAAAGAAATTTTATCTGCTGACAGGGTTGACTTACTTGTTTCTTTCATAAAGTTTAAGGGCATCATCATTCTAGAAAGCGAATTAGCAGAATTTACCAGGAGAGGTGGTAAGCTCCGAGTTATCACAACTACCTACATGGGCGCCTCTGATTACAAAGCAATTCAGCTTTTGTCCAGACTGGAAAACACAAAGGTTAAAATCTCATATAATACAGGAAATGAACGGCTTCATGCAAAAGCATATTTATTTTTCAGGAATACGGGTTTTCATACCGGCTATATTGGTTCGTCAAATTTTTCTCGATCTGCGCTCACTGACGGTTTGGAATGGAATATCAAAATTACGACTAAGGAAGTAAGCCATATCATAGACAAGTTTCAAAAGACTTTTGACTCTTATTGGCAGAGTGACGATTTTGAAGCTTTCGATGACGAACAACACAGCGAAAAACTTATTTCGTCTTTAAAACAAGGAAAATTATCAAAGAGCACCGATTTAAACCTTTCTTTTTTTGAAATAAAACCCTACCCTTTTCAATCTGAGATTCTTGAGATATTGGAGGTTGAGAGAACTATACATCATAGAAACAGAAACTTGGTTGTGGCCGCAACGGGGACCGGCAAAACGATAATTTCTGCTTTTGATTACAAGAGATTTAAAAAGGAGAATACATCATCTAAGCTTTTGTTTTTGGCCCATAGGAAGGAGATTTTAACACAGTCCTTAGTGGCTTACCGGGGGGTTCTAAGAGATAACAATTTTGGGGAGCTGTGGGTTGATGGTGAAATCCCGTCGCTTGGCGTCTTCCTCGGCCGTCGTGAAGACCACGCCTTCGGGCCGCCGACCATCCGTGTACTTCAAATCGGTGCGAAACGTCGCGACCTCGACGACCGTTTTACCCTGCCGCACG
>CAZFQV010000524.1:0-1495 GCA_964521175.1 uncultured Sphingobacterium sp. | reverse complement strand
AATTCACCGTGTTCGTTGTAGGCGATAGCAGTAAAGCAGATCAGCGAACAGTTAAAACAGGGCTCAAAATAGCTGACAAGATCGTGATCACGGAAGGGTTAAAACCGGGGGAAATTTTTGTTACTGAAGGCATTCAGAATCTTCGACACGGATCAGTGATACAAAGCACGAATGGCCAGGCCACTCCTCAATAATGATTTTTAACACGAAAAGATGATATCAGAAGTTTTTATACGAAGACCGGTCACGGCAATAGTTATTTCTATTCTACTGGTTCTTATCGGAACAATAGTTATAACAACATTGCCCATAAGTCAATATCCTAATATATCTCCGCCAACGGTTACCGTAACTGGCACCTATACCGGCGCCGATGCGCAAACTGTCGAACAAACTGTAACCACTCCAATAGAAAGCCAGATTAATGGTACACCGGGCATGAAATACATGTCGTCAAACAGCACCTCAGATGGCCGTTCTGCCATCACCGTAACGTTTGATGTGGGAACTGATATTGATATCGCAGCACTTGATGTTCAAAACCGGGTAGGTATTGCAGAACCTGCTCTACCTGAAACCGTGAGAAGGCTCGGCGTTACCACCAAGAAAGCGAACACCGATATCCTGATGGTGCTGGGTATTTACTCTCCAAATGGCACTCACGATCAGAAATTTCTCTCGAATTACGTTAACCTTTATGTAAAAGACGCTTTGTTGCGAGTAAAAGGTGTCGGGGATGTGCAGGCATTCGGACAACCTTTCAGCATGCGTGTATGGCTCGATGCTAACAGGCTGGCACAATTAGGCATCTCGCCAGCCGACGTTACCGCTGCTATTCAAGAGCAGAATACCCGGATCGCCGGCGGAAGTGTCGGAGGCCCACCTCAGAGTGACTCGCAGGTCTTTGAATTTTCAGTCATTTTAGATGGGGCTCTTAGTACTGAGGATGAATTCAAAAATATTGTAGTCAAGACGGGCAATGACGGCTCCATCATTTACCTTAAAGACGTTGCAAGGATTGAATTGGGCGAGTTTTCGTACGCTACAAGATCAAAAATCAACAGTAAAACGGCATCGATGATGGCTGTTAATCAGATGCCTGGAGGAAATGCAGTAGAAACCTACGAAGGTATTGTCCAGGCGCTGGAAACGCTCAAAGAGTCATTTCCTAAAGACGTAGACTATATTATTAGTTATGAGACGGTTTCGATAGTTAAGGTTTCGCTGAATCAGGTGGTTGAAACACTTATTGAAGCATTGATATTGGTGACTCTTGTCGTATTTCTATTTTTGCAAAGTTGGCGGGCAACACTGATTCCGGTACTTGCTATACCAGTTTCCATCATCGGAACTTTCATTTTCTTTGTCCTGATGGGATTCTCCATCAATGTTCTAACGATGTTCGGTTTTGTATTAGCCATAGGTATTGTGGTGGATGACGCAATCGTTGTTGTGGAGGCCGTGCAACATTATATAGACAACGAGGGGCTTTCAG
>CAZFQV010000523.1:0-1498 GCA_964521175.1 uncultured Sphingobacterium sp. | reverse complement strand
ATCCACGCCCACCCCGAACTCGGCAATAATGAAACCCGGACAGCCGGCATTGTAGCCCGACATCTTGAAAGCCTGGGCATCGAGGTTAAAACGGGAGTGGCCAAGACGGGAGTGGTAGGGATCTTAAAAGGAGGTAAGCCAGGACCCGTAGTGGCGCTGCGTGCCGATATGGACGCACTGCCCGTTACGGAACGTGGCAACCTGCCGTTTGCGTCGAAAGTCAAAGCTAACTATAACGGACAGGAAGTCGGTGTAATGCATGCTTGTGGGCATGATGCCCATGTTGCGATGATGATGGGAGTAGCCGAGGTGCTCGCAGGAATGAGAGCCGATCTGAGAGGAACAGTAAAGTTCATTTTTCAGCCAGCTGAAGAAGGGGCGCCTGCGGGTGAAGAAGGGGGTGCCAAATTAATGGTAGAAGAAGGTGTATTGGAAAACCCTAAGGTAGATGCCATCTTCGGCTTGCATATCTGGGCGCAGACCGAAGTGGGCACGCTGACCTATCGCCCGGGCGGGATGATGGCCGGCGCCGATGATATTAAGATTACAGTCAAAGGTCGGCAAGCTCATGGCGCATCACCCTGGTCGTCAGTCGATCCTATCGTTACCTCAGCACAGATTATCAATAATTTACAAACCGTGGTGAGCAGGAATCTAAATGTTACCGAAAATGCGGGAGTAGTAACTATTGGATCGATCCATTCGGGGATCAGGTTTAATATTATACCAGAACAAGCGGAAATGATGGGTACGATAAGATATTTGAGTCCGGAGGATTATAAGCTAATGGACGAACGCATCAGAACCATCGTAACGAAAACTGCAGAAGCCGCAGGCGCCACGGCCGAAGTCAAGATCCCTTTCAGTACCCATTATCCGGTGACTTTTAATAACCTGGTGCTTACCGAGAAGATGCTTCCTTCTCTGCAACAGACGGTGGGTACAGCTAATGTCAAGCTGATCCCTCCGATGACCGGAGCTGAGGATTTTTCTTTCTTTCAGGAGAAAGTTCCCGGCTTCTTTTTCTTTTTAGGAGGTATGCCTAAAGGAACGGATCCGAAGACTGCTCCTTCACATCATACCCCAGACTTCTATATTGATGAGAGTGCCTTTAAACTGGGCGTTAAAGCACTTGCAGATCTGGCAGTCGATTATCTGGATAGCGGGAAAGACCCTGCGGCGATGACTACTATTCGATAAGGAGTTTTGAAATTTCCCGAGAGCTTTCGCAGGCTCTATCCTGATTGTACTTTTATTGTTTGAAGCTATGATCCATTAAAAGTCTGCATTTCTACCAACCTGGTATATAATCCATCTTTTTCCAGGAGCTCCTGATGCCTGCCCGTTTCAACAATTTTCCCCCCATCGATCACTACAATTTGGTCCGACTCCTGAATTGTGCTCAAACGGTGTGCGATCACAATCGATGTGCGATTCTTCATCAGTTTTTTCAGGGCTCTTTGGACAAGCTTTTCAGACTTGGTGTCCAGGGCAGAGG
>CAZFQV010000522.1:0-1500 GCA_964521175.1 uncultured Sphingobacterium sp. | reverse complement strand
GCGCTACGGTGTACAATACTCTTGAGCTTCTTGTCTCCTGCGATCTGGTTACCAAGCATCAGTTTGGTAAGAATATGGCTCAGTTTGAAAAATCTTACGGCTACAAGCAGCATGACCATATTATCTGCATCGACTGCGGCAAAGTGGTAGAGTTCTGTGACCCGCGCATCGGGCAAATTCAAAGTATGATGGGTGATATTCTTAAGTTCGAAATCAAACACCACTCCCTGAATCTATATGGCAACTGCGTCCGGTTGAAAGAGGGATATTGCGAATCCTATGCTACTAAAAGTTAATTTCTAAAAATATTCCCTTAAATTATATAATGGCTATTGATGTATTGTTAGGCCTCCAGTGGGGCGACGAAGGAAAAGGAAAAATTGTGGATGTGTTATGTCCGCAATATGATTTAATTGCACGTTTTCAGGGTGGTCCTAACGCAGGTCATACGCTGGAATTTGATAATCAGAAATATGTTCTAAACACTATTCCTTCAGGTATATTTAATGAAAACGCGATGAACCTAATTGGGAACGGCGTTGTGATCGATCCTATTATCCTGAGTAAGGAATTAAACAACCTTAAAAAGAACGGCTTCGACCCTGTTGCGGAAGGGAAACTGGTGGTTGCACGCAAGGCTCATTTGATCCTACCTACCCATCAACTGCTTGACGCTGCATCGGAAACGAATATGGGAGCCGACAAAATCGGCTCTACACTAAAGGGAATTGGTCCTACTTATATGGATAAAACCGGAAGAAATGGCTTACGTGTAGGTGACACCCTGCTGAGCGACTTCCGGCAGAGATATGATAAACTAGTGAACAAACATCGTTCTATTTTATCACACTACGGTGAAATCCCTGATTTCTCAGAAAAGGAAGCCGCTTTCTTCGAAGCTATTGAACTCCTAAAAACTATTCCTCAGGTAGACAGCGAACACTTCGTCAATCAATACCTCAAAGAAGGCAAGAAAGTACTTGCAGAAGGTGCTCAGGGAACGATGCTGGATATCGACTTCGGCTCTTATCCCTTTGTGACATCATCTAACACTACTTCTGCCGGAGCCTGTACTGGACTTGGTGTTGCCCCCAAGAACATCGGCAATGTGATTGGGATTTTTAAAGCCTATTGTACCCGGGTAGGCAGCGGGCCTTTTCCTACCGAACTGGAAGATGAAACCGGCGAAGAATTACGTAGAATAGGCAATGAATTCGGAGCTACTACCGGACGCCCAAGACGTTGCGGCTGGATTGATCTGCCCGCGCTAAAATATGCGATCATGCTGAACGGCGTTACCGAGTTGGTTATGACCAAGGCTGATGTTCTGAGTGGCTTTGAGACGATCTATGCCTGCACGAGCTATCGGTACGATGGAGAAGTCATAGACTATATGCCCTACGATATCCAGGCTATTCGTGCTGAGCCGATATTGGAGGCAATACCGGGCTGGGCCGAGGATCTGACCGGGATTCGCAGTCCTGCAGACGTGCCGCAAAA
>CAZFQV010000521.1:0-1501 GCA_964521175.1 uncultured Sphingobacterium sp. | reverse complement strand
ACCTGCTGAAAATCACCATCGAAACTATCCTGTTCTTTAATCCCTTTGTCTGGCTTTGTAGCAATGTGGTGGAAACCGAGAGAGAGTATGCATGTGATGACCTTGTTCTTCAACTAACCGGAGAACCGCTTATTTATGCCCATACCTTAATGAAATTGGAGCATCTGAAACTGGAGCATAACCTGTTCACCCTGGCAATCACCGGTAAGAAATTCCATTTGCTGAACCGGATCAGGAGAATGACCGGTCTGAAAACAAACACCCTTAATTTTAAGACCCAGTTCCTGACCATATTATTTATCTCTTCCGTTCTGCTTTCAGTAGCATGGGTCCCGGTTAAAAAAGATCCTGAAGTAATCAGGCAAAGTGATCCTGAGGCCGGCTCAGCCACTGAACCTCTCCTTATCTCTTTTAAACAAGCCCCTGAAAACCCGGAGATCGGAACTATCCGGATCGGGCATACCATACTCCAGAACGATACGACCAAAAGAACGTTCAAGATTGTTTTTGAAGATGAACAAGGACAGCAGAAAATATTCAATAGCCTGGAAGAAATGCCGGCCGGCCTGCGTGCTGATTTCTTAAATGGAAACCGTAGCGGGAAATATTCAGCGCCCGTATATCATTTCGGAAATGGGCTAAACAAATTTGTAAGTAAATTCAATAAGGATACCACGGCATCCGGTAAAAGGATATTCAAAGGGAACCCATCTTTTTACTTTAAGAAAGACAGTATCCGCTTCTTTAGAACGGACAGTTCGTTCTGGTTTAATTCAACTAAACTGGATGCAGACAGTATATACCGTACAATGGCGCTTTCAGAAATAGTTATAACGGCTCCCTTCGGCCCGGCAATAGGACTAAAAAGGGATTCAGAAGCACTTTTGAACCCAAATAAGGAGTTGCTCAAAAAACAGGGAGAGCGTCTCTTAAAAGAAAAGCAAACACTTGAAAAGCAGAATGAGCTACCTCCAAAAGTATCACTTCGCTTAAATTATATTAACGATCGTTTTATCGAACAACGTAATGAAATCGTAAAGAAAATATTAGAAAGTAGTCAAAGTAGGATGAAGCTTGAGGCATTATTAAAAAAAAGCTCTTATAGAATGAATAGCGAGGGGGAATTGGAAGAAGATATCAATACCGTCTATAACTTCGATGAGGGATTGGTCCGAAAATCTGACATTCTGAGGTTTATCATTCCAGGCAAAGAAAATCAATATGGGATTTACATACCCACCAAGCAAGAAAGGCTCAACAAACTGATAAGCAATCCTGCAAACCAAGATAAATTGTATGAAATAGTTCACAGTCAAACTTCTGCTTCGACCGCGGTTTTGAATACAATTCCAATTTATGCATTTGATGAAGGGGTTTTCAAAAAAAGTGATATCGTAGAATACCTAACACGAATCAAGAAGCCCAAATAGTCCACAATCGAAATCCAATCATTAATAATCAAAATTAAAGTGATATAGAATCGCTTTTAAGGAGCTTGTTT
>CAZFQV010000520.1:0-1502 GCA_964521175.1 uncultured Sphingobacterium sp. | reverse complement strand
TTCTTCATTGCCTTATCCCTAACGTCAGGGTCATCGCTGTTAATGAGTTCAAAATACTCAACCGGAACAACTTGCCACGATAAGCCATATTTGTCTTTACACCAACCGCAAGAACTTTCTTGTCCGCCATTTGCAGTCAAGGCATTCCAATAATAGTCTACTTCTGCCTGGTCTTTGCAGTTGATGACAAATGAAACAGATTCATTAAACTTGACAAATGGACCAGCAGCCAAAATATTGAATTCTATCCCATTCATTTCCATAATTGCAGTTTCAAATTCTCCTCCTCCTGCCTCGGCCGGGTTTTTATATTTGCGATGCTCTTTCAGTTTTCCCTCTTTGAAAATAGAGAGATAATAATCTACAACCGCTTTTGCGTCTGTTGTTTCAACCCAAAGGCAAGGAGTTATTTTTTGCGAAATCATACCGGTCTTATTTAATTTAGTTTAAAATGGTATCTGTTACTGTTCTTGTGTGAAACCTGTTGAGAATTCCACAAGCCGTTACAGTCGCTATTGTTGTCAATAATTTAAATGTATTCTTTTATACTGTTATTTATCAAGTGTTTGTAATAAATTTTCTAATTCATTCAAGGTTGCCGTGAAGCCCTCTTTGAAGCCCATTTCTATCATCTTTTCCATTCTTTCAAGTGATTCGTTATAAATAGTAATATTCACTTTTGTTATTTCATTTTCTTCGCTAAAAGTTAAATCCCAATTTGAACCTGGAGGAAAAGGGTTTTCATCTTTATCAGCAAACACACTCGTAAACTTGAAATTAGTTTTGGGTGAAATAGCCGTATAGGTTTGAATTGAATAGTTTAATTCCTGCCCTTCTGAACTTACCATTGCATAAAATCGTCGTCCGCCTACTTTAAAGTCCATAGCTTTTGTTCTTGATTCAAAGGGTTTTGGAGCCCACCATTGGTCGAGGATTTCTTTTTTTGTAAAGGCATCCCATACCAATGATTGTTCGGCTTCAAATTCTCTTGTTATGAATACCGTCTTTGTTGATTTGTCAACTGTGAAGTCAAATAATAGATTATTCATTCTTTCTGGTTTTTAATTGTTGATAATACCTGGTCAAGTTGGGAGAATCGGGTTTCCCAAATCTTTCTGAATTGTTCCATCCACCTGTCAATTTCTTTCATTTTATCAATTTCAAGTGAATAAAAAATTTCTCTGCCTTTTTTTTCTTGTCTTACAAGTTCACATTCTGTCAAAATGCGAAGATGTTTTGATACAGCTTGTCGTGTCGTGTTAAAGTTTTCAGCGATGGCGTTTGGTGTCATTGCTTGTAATGCGATTAAGACGATAATGGCTCGTCTTGTTGGGTCTGCAAGGGCTTGAAAAATGTCTCTGCGCATTTGTCTTTGGTTTAATGAAACTGATCGGTTTCAAATTTATATGCAACTTTTCGGTTTCGCAAATTTATTTTTATTTTTTTTGAATAGGGATCTTCCTACAGTAACCCTGAAGATTATTGAGGGTGCGCTGTAAGAA
>CAZFQV010000519.1:0-1507 GCA_964521175.1 uncultured Sphingobacterium sp. | reverse complement strand
GGTAGCGCCGTCCGTCGGTCCAGAAGACCGTGAAAATCGCGCGTCCCGCCATGGATTTGCCCAGGTTGAAATAACGGGCGGCGGTGGCGTTGTGCGTGTCGGGCAGGATGCGAAGCGAAAAAGGGTCTTCAAACGACTCCTCGATCTCCTTGGGCGGAAGCGGTTTGAGGTCGAATGCGGCGTCGATCCAGTCGAATTCCATAAAAGAAAGGGGGTTTTTACGATTTGGCAGGCTGGATCAGTTCGATCTCATACCCTTCCGGGGCATCGAGAAACGCGATCAGGCTGCCGCTTGCGGTGCGATGCGGCCCATCGGAAAGCGAGTGGCCCTTGGCCGCCGCCTCTTTTGCAAAGGCTTCAAGATCAGGTACTTCAAAGGCAAGATGAGTAAGGTCCGGCCCGACGATCACGGGGCCGCTTTCGTCGAACTGGCAGAGTTCGATCTGTTCTTCGCTTCCGGGAGCCTTTAGAAAGACGAGCTTCGAGCCGCGCGGGGAAGTGGACCGCTTGATCTCTTGCAAGCCAAGGATCTCTTTGTAAAAAGCGACGGTCTTTTCAAGATCGGCCACACGGTAGCGGGTATGCAGAAGTTTGGTGATCATCGGTTTACTTTTTTAGGGATCGGTGCAGGGAAAGGGGGGTGCGGAAGGCCGATTAGGTCTACTATAAAGGCCAGAATGGACGCCATGCAACCCTCCAGAACGGGATGCGGATCAAACTAACGCCACGGCCGGGTCATTGCGCGGGAGGGGGGCCGGAACCGCTGCTTTACAGACGGGCGGGAATAAGGCAGGAAACCTGGAGCATTCATTTACGAAAATCAAACCATGCTCTCCCTGGGAATTGACAGCGGCACGCAAAGCACCAAAGCCATCGTCCTCGATTGTGAAACGGGCGAAATCCTGGCCACGGCTCACGACGCCTACGGCTTGATCGACGGCCTGCCTCCGGGCCACCTCGAACAACACCCCGCCCAATGGGTGGAAGCGGCCGGCAAAACCATCCTCGCCTGCCTGGCGCAACTCGGGCCGCGCAAGGACGAAGTGGCCGCCATCGGCGTCAGCGGCCAGCAGCACGGCTGCGTGGTGCTCGACGCCGACGACAAGCCGGTGCGCCCCGCCAAGCTCTGGTGCGACACCTCCACCGTTGCCCAGTGCAAGGAGTTTGAGGCGGAGTTTGGCGGCGCAAAAGGGCTTATCGACCTGACGGGAAACCAAATGCTCCCCGGCTACACCGTGCCGAAGCTCCTCTGGCTCAAGGAAAACGAACCGGGCAACTTCCGCCGGGTGCGTTGCGTGCTTCTGCCGCACGATTATTTGAATTTCTGGCTCACGGGGGAAAAGAAAATGGAGTACGGAGACGCTTCCGGCACCGGCGCGATGGACGTTCGCACCCGCGCCTGGAGCAAGCCGATCCTCGATTTCATCGACCCGTCGCTCGCCGAATTCCTCCCCCGGCCGGGGAGTTCCCGCATTCCCAACGGCCTCTTGCGCGACGACCTTCGCAA